>CAZQYL010000272.1:0-3767 GCA_964597425.1 uncultured Ignavibacteriales bacterium
TTGTAAAGCTTCAGATCCCTGCCGGCCAGGCAACTATGGCACCGCCCGTTGGCCCAGCTTTAGGTCAAAGAGGTGTGAACGGTATGGAGTTCTGCAAGCAATTCAATGCAAGAACATCAAAAGACCAGGGTCTGATAATACCTGTTGTAATAACGGTATATTCAGATAAGTCTTTTACATTCATTACTAAGACTCCCCCTGCAGCCGTGCTGCTGTTAAAAGCAGCTAAGCTTGATAAAGGCAGTGCACAGTCAAACAGGAATAAAGTCGGCAAAGTATCAAAGAAACAGGTTGAAGATATTGCTTCACTGAAAATGAAAGATCTTAACGCCAGGACTATTGAATCTGCTGTAAAAGTTATAGCAGGTACTGCAAGAAGCATGGGAATTACAGTAGAAGGATAATAAAGGTACTATAACAATGAAAGTTACAAAAAGAAGAAAAAGTATCAACAGTAAAGTAGAGCTTAAAAAAGAATATTCAATTGCTGAAGCTGTTACCAAACTTAAAGAAACATCAAAGGCGAAATTTAACGAATCCATTGATATTTCGATGAAGCTTGGCGTTGACCCAAGACAGGCTGACCAGCTTGTAAGGGGCACCGTAGCTCTTCCGCACGGAACCGGAAAAACTGTCCGCGTACTTGTTATTGCAAAACCTGAAAAACAGGAAGAAGCAAGAAATGCAGGCGCAGATCATGTTGGTTTTGATGATTACCTCGCAAAGATCAAAGAAGGTTGGGCTGATGTTGATGTTATCATCGCGGCTCCTGACACTATGAGCGAGCTTGGTAAACTTGGTAAGGTTTTGGGTCCAAAGGGCTTAATGCCGAATCCAAAAAGCGGAACTGTAACAAACGATCTTGCAAAAGCTGTTAATGAAGTTAAAGCGGGAAGAATTGAATTCAGGGTTGAAAAAGCCGGTATTATCCACGCATGTGTAGGCAAATCTTCATTTGAGCCTAAACAGCTTGAAGATAATATACATACCTTCATCAACCAGGTTCTTAAGATGAAACCTGCAACTTCAAAAGGCGTATATGTAAGAAGCGTGTTCCTTTCCAGTACAATGGGACCAGGACTGGCTATCAGTAAAAACGAATTAGCACATCATTAATTTATTATAAAACAGACTTTCATGAACAAGCAAGATAAAGAACAATCAGTTCTAGAAATAAAAGAAAAATTAGATAAGGCATCAAGCATATATATTACTGATTTCAGCGGGTTGACTGTTGCGCAGACAAACGAACTCAGGGATGAGCTCTTTACTGCAAAAGTAGAGTACAAAGTCTTCAAAAATACTCTCATCAAAAAAGCCCTCCAGCAGAGTGAAGGTAAGTTTAACGCTCAGAGCGAAAAACTTAACGAGCATCTGAAGGGTCCCACAGGTATTATATTCGCTTTCGATGACCCGGTCTCCCCTGCTAAGATCATAAAGAAGTTTTATGATAAAGCGGAGAAACCAAAACTAAAGCTTGCATTGGTTGAAAATGTTGCTTACGAAAGCAAACAGTTAAACCAGCTTGCAGCTTTACTATCAAAGCCGGAAATAGTTTCAGCAATTATAGGCAGCCTGAATGCGCCGATATCGGGAATTGTTGGTTCGATAAACGCAGTTATCAGGGACCTTGCTTCAGTTGTTGAAGAAGTGGCTAAGAAAAACGTAAATTAAAAATAAAAAAACTTAATAATTAAGGAGATACATTAAAATGTCTGTAGTAGAAGAATTAGTTGAAAAAATAAGCAACCTCACACTTTCAGATGCTGCTGAATTAAAGAAAGCATTAGAAGATAAGTTTGGCGTTACTGCCGCTGCACCAATGGTAATGGCAGGAGCAACAGGCGGAGCTGCACCTACAGCCGCTGCTGAAGAAAAAACAGAATTCACAGTAGTTCTGGTTGATGCTGGCGCTTCTAAGATCAACGTAATTAAAGCAGTTAAAAATGCTACCGGTCTTGGCTTAACAGAAGCTAAAGGACTTGTTGAAAGCGCTCCAAAACCTGTAAAAGAAGGTATTGCAAAAGCTGACGCTGAGAAACTGAAAGCTGATCTTGAAGCTGCCGGAGCAAAAGTAGAATTAAAGTAAAAAAAATAAAAATTCTATTCCAAAGAAATAGGTCTCACTGATACCTATAAACTCAAAAAATACTTAAATTTATAAATTTATAGGCAAGCCATGTCCTAATGGCTTGTCTATTACCTATTTATATAATCCCCACCGGGAGGTCAAAAAAAAATGCCAATAGACATATCTAAATTTAATTTCAATGGAGAGCGTATCTACTTATCCAAATCAGGGAAACAGCCTGATGCCCCGGACCTGTTAAATGTACAGCTCCAGGCTTTCAAGGAATTCCTTCAGGAAGATGTTGCTCCTAATGAAAGAAAAGATACAGGAATGCAGGCTGTCTTTACCAGGAATTTTCCTATTACGGATTCCAGGGAAACAGCTCTTCTTGAATTCATCGAATACAATCTCGAAAAACCGCAGTATACTATCCGCGAGTGCCAGGAACAGGGTTTAACTTACGCTGTATCTCTAAAGGCAAAACTTCGCCTTTCTACAAAGCCCAACAAGGAAGCAAAGGAATACTCCAATGCTGTTGAGCAGGATGTTTATATGGGTAATATCCCGTATATGTCACCCTACGGAAGTTTTGTTATCAATGGTGCTGAGCGCGTTATCGTTTCTCAGCTGCACAGGGCACCGGGCGTAGTATTCAGCGAATCAACACATCAGAACGGTACAAAGCTGTTTTCAGCCAGGATCATTCCGATGAAAGGTTCATGGGTTGAATTCACAACTGATATCAATAACTGTCTGTTTGCATATATCGATAGAAGAAAAAAATTCCCGGTTACTACAATACTAAGAGCGCTTGGATACTCAACAAACGAAGAGATACTTGACCTTTTCGGTCTGCTTGAAGTTGTTGAAAAGAAAGAACTCAAGAATTTTATGGGCAAACAGCTTAGCGATGACCTTATTGATAAGGAAACAGGCGAACTGATTGCTGAAAAAGCTACTGAAGTGGATGAAGAACTTATCGAAAAGATAAACAAATCTACCATTTCAAAAATAAAATTATTTAAATCAGATAGACCCTACGAAGAGTCACTGATTGCAAATACCCTTAACAAAGACGCGGCACAGTCAGAAATTGACGCTTTGGAGCAGATATCAGAGCAGTTAAGACCTGACCAGGATGACGAATCAGCCAAGAACCTTGTAGATAAACTTTTCTTCAATGAAAAGAAATACGATCTTGGTGAAGTTGGCAGGTACAAGCTTAATTACAAGCTGCACCTTGATATCCCCGCAGATAAAACAGTTTTAACAAAAGAAGATATTATATCGATCATCAATTATCTTGTTGATCTTGAAGCAGGAAGAAAAGAAATTGATGATATCGATCATTTAGGCAACAGACGTGTTCGCTCAATTGGCGAACAGCTTGCTGCACAGTTCAACGTTGGTTTGGCAAGAATGTCAAGAACCATCCGCGAACGTATGAGCATTCACGATGAAGAGAATATCACACCGGGTAACCTGGTAAGCGCAAGAACGATAACAACTGCACTGGTTTCATTCTTCGGAACAAGCCAGCTTTCACAGTATATGGATCAGACTAACCCGCTTAGTGAAATGACTCACAAAAGAAGGGTATCAGCTCTTGGACCGGGCGGTTTGACCAGGGAAAGAGCGGGATTTGAGGTTCGTGACGTACATTATACACATTACGGCCGCCTCTGCCCTATCGAAA
>CAZQYL010000273.1:0-3730 GCA_964597425.1 uncultured Ignavibacteriales bacterium
TTATCACCTGCAACCTGGTTCTGGTTTGTCTGATTCTGCTTGGTGCTGTCTTTTTTATCACCTTCTGTTTTCTGGTCGGTTTTGCCGCACCCTGAAACAGCAATAATAATTGCTGTGAAAATCGGAAAAAATAATTTGAATTTTGTTTTCATGCTATGGTTTTAGTTGTTAATTAAATGTCTAATCTATGAGATCCTTCGCTACGCTCAGGATTAAAAACTAATTATTGCACAATACCGCTTCGAATTTACCTGCAACCCAGCTTTTTGAAGCATCGTTAAAGAAAAGCGCGATCTTCCCTTTTACGGTTTTATCGTTCATACTTTCAATTTCCAGCGCGCAATTCCACGGTTCAGTTGACTTATTGCCTGCCTGCTTAAAATTCGCAGTAAATGTCTTCGGGTCATCGGCAAACTTAGCTTTAACAAACGGACCCTGTTTGATCTCAGCGCCCTTATTCATCAAAGTAAAGCCTTCAAAATTTTCAATGAAGCCGCAGTTCTGTTCAGGTTTTACCAGCGAAAAATTAATGACGTGATCGTTTGAGCCGCGCCATTTTTCAAAATTTATGTAGGCAAACTGAACCTCTTTGCCGCCAATGCTGCCCTTAACGGGAAAATCAGGAATATTTGATGCAGAAACATCATCCTTCCAACCGAATTCGCCGGGCTTATTATCCCCCGTCTTATTTGATGTATCATCAGTTTTTTTGCCGCATCCGGCAGAAACCAACAATACAACAGCAAAAAAAAGTACCCAGAAACCTCTAAATTTAGCCAAATATAAATTGTATTTCAATAGTGTTATATATAATAAACCTGACAGTTTTTGCAAATCTGCCAGGTTTAAAATGAATAATTATTTACAGTATTTATTGAATCTATCGTTAATACGTGCCCAGTTAAGATTATTGATGAAGTTATCAATATACTTTACTCTGCCTGGACCATCTTTATGATAGTATGCATGTTCAAACACATCACAGGCAACAAGCGGAACACCGCCCCAAATTGCGCCATACTGATGTTCATCAACAAGAACATTAATGAGCCTGCCGGAATACAATCTATCGAATACAAGCAATCCCCAGCCGCTTAATTTTGCGGATACTGCGCATGCTTTGAATTCAGCTTTCCAGTTATCAAATGAACCGAAGTTAGCTTCGATGGCTGCCTTTACATCAGGACCCTTTGAAATATCGCCATCACCGCCCATGTTATCCCAATAAACATCATGCAGGTAAGCGCCGGAGTGGTTCCATGTAAATCTTCTTTTCAATTCGCCTATATCAGACCAGTTGCCGTTTGCTTTTGTTAAGTCAGCTGACTCGAGTTCTTTTTCTATGTTATTCAAAAAGGTAACATATCCTTTGTGATGAGTGTTGTAATGCCAGTCAGTTGTTTCAGCGTCAACTACATCCTTTAATAAACCTTTTGCCTCTTCATCACTGTATGGACGTGGGTTGAATTTCCATTCATATGCCATTTTGTTAAAACCTCCTTCAGGTTGCAAAGCCGTATGGCTTTGATTATAATTTTTATTTAATGATTCAAATTTTGAAAATAACCCAAGGGATACTGCTCCCAGGGCAGAAGTTTTTATAAACTTCCTTCTGCTGTTATCTTTCATATTAGCTGCTCTTTTAGATTAAACCGGATGAAGAATTTCTACACACCAAACGAACTTCCGCATCCGCAGGTTTTTTTGGCTGAAGGATTATTAAAAACAAATCCTTTGCCGGTAAGTCCGTCTGTATAATCAACAGTAGTACCGGTAAGATAAAGTATACTCTTCCAGTCAACCGCCACTTTTACATCTCCAAACATCAATACTTTGTCGGAATCTTTAAGTTCGGCATCAAAGCCCAGCGTATAACTAAGCCCCGAACATCCGCCGCCTTTGACCCCTATTCTGAGAACATAATCAGCAGGTATAGAGTTTTCAGACATGATCTTTTTTACTTCGCCAATAGCTTTTTCGGTCAGTGCTATGCCGTCTGTTACTTCCGGTTTAGTTATTTCCGGTGTTACTAAATTTGTTTCTGCCATAATTATATAAATTTAATTGTTAAACGCTGCTCTAATTTTGTAAAACCAGGTCAATAAAATTGCCTCTTTGCTTCGCTTCCGCAAATTGATTCGGATTTTGCGAAAATAGTTTATTTAAAGAAAAAATTCATTCCTAAATACAATCCCCAATACGCAACGCGTCTGTTGGCAGTCAATCCGTTTGAGGCGCTTTTTTCATCCCTGAAAACTATTGTTCTATCGGTAGTTACTACGTTATCTTCAGTCTGTTTGCCCCAGGCATTATCATAAGTATAACTGTATCCGGCAAACATATCAATTGTATTTTTTACCCTGAAGTAAAGTTTAAAGCCGGCAGTATACCCGTATCTTGGTGTAACTTTAAAGAAATCAAGTCCCGCTTTATGATAAGTCTCACCGCCCATAAAATTCATTCTCATCAATCCGAATACTGCGGGATAAACAACGGAATTATGCCCAATAGGATTTACTTCCGTTCCAATTCCCGCAGAAAAAGATTGTATCCTGACCCCTATATCATAGTCAGATGGCCCCGGGTAAGTTCCCTGCAGAATGTTATAGCCAAGATTGAAGAGAGCTTTTACGCGCCCCTGTTTCATAAGGCTGTATTTCAGATATGTCTGCACTCCGTAACCCGAATTTGTGCCGAAATTATCTGACTCAATAAGTCTTTTGCCGTCTATGAATAACTGGTCTTCGGCTGCATTTATTGTGACCTTATCGCCGTAAGCCTCAAGTAATGGCCTTGAGTAACCTATACTGAAACTCAGCTCAATTTTGCTGTAATTATCTTTTGAGTCTTTTGTTTTTTTTATTTGGGAAAAAGCATTAAAAGAACAAACTGCGATAAAAAGAAAAATTATAATTTTAAACCTCAGCATACTCCCCCTTCTTTTGTTTATTCCCATTCTTTGAAGGAGCAATTGATCTCAGGTAGTTAACTTTTTCAGAGACTTTTTTTATAACATAGTCAATTTCTTCTTCAGTATTAAATCTGCCAACACCAAAACGTATTGTTGAGCGCATCAGGTTCTTATCCAAACCAATAGCACTGAGTACATGTGAAGGCTCAACAGCTTCAGATGAGCATGCGCTTCCGGTTGATACAGCAACTTCCTTCATGGAAATCATCAGGGAGTCAGCGTCAATACCATCAATACTTATGTTCAGATTTCCCGGTATCCTTTTAACGGGGTCACCATTTAATCTAACACCGCCGGAGGCAGAAATGATTCCATTATAAAGTCTGTCACGAAGCAAAGTTATCCTGGTTGCTTCATTTTCAAGTTCTTTCGCGGCAATTTCACATGCTTTCCCTAATCCAACTATACCGGGTACATTAAGTGTGCCTGCCCTTAGCCCTTTTTCCTGCGCCCCGCCGTCAATCTGCGGGGCAATCCTTACACGCGGCAGTTTACCCGTTTTATAGAGTGCGCCAACGCCTTTAGATCCGTACATTTTATGTGATGAAAAACTCAGCATATCAATACCAAGTTTTGATAGGTCAATTGGTAATTTCCCCACTGCCTGTGTTGCATCTGTATGGAATAATATTTTTTTTGCTTTGCAGAGTTTTGCAATTTCTTTGATGGGCTGAACAGTACCTATTTCATTATTCACGTACATAACAGAAACCAGAATTGTCTTATCAGTGAATGCATCACTAATATCTTTCGGGTCAA
>CAZQYL010000274.1:0-3701 GCA_964597425.1 uncultured Ignavibacteriales bacterium
GCAGGTCTTTTTTCAGCGTATCTCCGGTGGGATTTGGAGATGGTAGTAATTTCTGTATGATTGATTTTTTTTGTTCTGACTGAACATTGGTCCCCACCGGATTTTTTATTGATACAAAGTTAGTCTTTTAGGGCACCCCGTTTCAAAGAATCTTTAAACGGTTTTTCACAGAATTTTGTAAGGGCTAAACCATAAAAAACGTGAATTTTGTTAAATTTATGCGTATTTTGAAGCGACAATTTTCATAAAAATATATGATAAAAAATAAAGCAATTGAAGTTATTTCAACCTTCAGCGGCCCTGAATTGAAGGAGTTTTCACTGTTTCTTGAATCGCCGTATTTCAATTCCAATAAATCTTTAACTAAGCTCTTTGGTGAGATCAAAAAGGCTCTGTTGGCGGATAAAGCCGAAAAATTGACGGAAGAATTCCTGTACGGTAAAATTTTCAAAGGGAAAATGTATAATTACGGCATAATGAAAAACCTCATGAGCGAACTTTTTAAACAGGCCGAAAAATTTATTGTTTTAAATCTTAACAATAAAACAATTAAAGAAACCGAACAGCAGATATTACTGCTTGAAGAGCTGGAGCGAAGGGGTCTTGATGATAACTTCAAACAGGTATTCACCAAAACAAAAGATCAGATAAAAGCCGGAAAGATCAACAGCATTTATTACCAGAATCTAGGCAGGCTTTATGAAACCGCAAAAGATTATCACAGGAACAGAAGTAATATAAATGAATACTCCCTGAACGTACTTAACGTAGTTGAATACACCTTTCCGCAGATAATTTCAATGCTTGCGGATGAATACGCGCTTCAGTATACCGCTGAGCACTCCACAAACCATAAACCCGAAACTGACCTGCTTAAGGAATTTTTTAAGAGCATAAATATTGAAGATTTTACAAAGATCGTAGAAAGTTCATCCATAAAGAACAAAGAAGATATATTGATAAGGCTGCATTTTATTGTAATGCTTACCGGCGGCAGCGATGAAGTTTATTATAAACTACGCGATGTTGTGTTTGTGAATACAGAAATATATTCAAACCAGATGCTTTACACGATCATGAATAATTACCTTCTTTTATATGCCGAAAAACGCGCATCCGAAGGCAGCGGTGAATTTTTTGCCGAAAAATTTTATTTGCTGAAAAAAATGTTCACCATTGTAAAAATGAACAAGGATGGAGTTGGCTATATTTTCCTTTCAACTTATCTTGATACTGTACTTTCAGGGATAAGACTTGGAGAAACAGAATACGCATCAAAGTTTGCCGAAGAATACAGAAAGGATATCGATCCATCCGTAAGGGATGTTGCTTACCGGCTTGCCAGAGCGTATATTTTTGCCGCGGAAAAAAATTATGAATCCAGCCTTAAGGAGCTTGCGCGCACAGAGCAGGCCGATTTTCACATCAAGCTTCGCACAAAATTCCTTTATTTAAGGTGCTGCTATGAGTTAAGTTTGTTTGAGCAGGGTTTTTCTATGATCGATTCATTCAAAAAATTTCTGGCCGATACAAAGGAACTGCACCCTGATTTCAGAAAAAAACTTAATGATAGCTGCAAAACATATTTAGAGCTTTTTAAAATATCATCTTCCCCCGAAAAGTATGACATTAAAAAACTGGAGAAGCAGATCGATTTTGTAAAATCTTCGGGTATCAACGCTAAGGAGTGGTACCTAAGCAAGCTTGAAGAACTTAAAAACAAATATTATTAATTCATTTTTATTCTGCTAAAAAAGTATGTTAAAAAATAAAGCCTATGATGTAATTAAAACCTTTTCTTCCGCGGAATTGAAATCATTCGAGTTGTTTATTGAATCTCCGTATTACAACACCAATAAAGCAATTATTAAACTTTTTGAGCTTATCAGGAAGCATATTCAGAAAGAACCGTCGAAACCGCTGCTGGAAGAAGAACTTTTTAAACGGATATATCCTGCGAAAAAGTACAACTATGGCATAATGAAAAATCTTCTTAGCGATCTTTTCGGGCTTTGTGAAAAATTTCTTGCCATTCACCCGCATGAAGAAGACCCGAATATTGAGTTTGACGAATCACTCAGAAGGCTGAAGAATCTTAACTACCGGTCATTGGATAAACTTTTCCTGGCCGAATATAAACGTGTGGAAGACAGAATGGAGTATTCTGTGCTGAGCACTGATTATTACAGGAACAAATTCCGCCTCGTAGAGGCTATGTATAAATTCTACACCAGAAGAAGCAAATACACCGGGGCGGCTGATACGTTGTATCCAATGAGCATTTATAATATGTGCGATATTATTTCTATGTTCAAGCAGGATGTTGCAGGGATGGAGTATCTTGAAAACCAGCTTAATACTATACCGCCGGTAAATGTTACCGATGCTTTTTACAGAAATTTTGATTTTGAAAAGTTCCTGAAGGAGATAAAAGGACTTGACGCGGAGCATTTTGATTATATAAACCTGCAAATAAGATTAATGAAGCTTTACAATGAACGCGATAATCTTGACAATTATTATGAGCTTAAAGAATTCATTTTGGGCAGCATGGAAAAATTTTCCAATGCTGAAAAATGGTTTCTATCATCAGCGCTGTTTGGTTTTGTGCTCAACAGGTATATTATTTCCAGCAGCAAAGAGCTTCTGCTTGAAATGGCAGAAATAAGGAAAACCCAGCTTGCTCATGTAAAATTCAACACAGAAGGGCTCGCGCCGCTGCAGGCAGGTGTATTCAGGAATATTATTGAAGTATTTGTGATACTCGGGGAAATAGATTATGCGCTGGAAGTAGTTGAGAAACATTTGGGGGATATTGAAGAGAACAAAAGAAAAAGTTCGTACAGTTATTCAATGGCTATAATAGAAGAATCCCGCGGAAATAATGAAGAAGTACTGAAACTGATACGTGATGTAGAGTTTTCCGATTACCAGGCGAAGTATTCGGCTAAGATGGTTGCAATAGTCGCGTTCTATAATTTGGGATACATTGAAGAAGGGCTATCGGCAATTGATTCTATGAAACATTTTGTAAAGGATACAAGTGAATTTACCGGAGCTGTAAAAATGAATCTGGCAGCGCGCGTTGCCACACTTGAAAGACTTTATAAAATAAGGGCTAACCCCGAAAAATACTCGCTTGCTGATATTACCCAGCTTGAAGAAACAGCCGTAACATATCTTGCTGCTCGCAAAGACTGGTTCATTGGTAAAACCGCCGAGCTTAAGAAACTTGTTAAATAAGAACTTTCGTGGTGTCAGATATTTATCTGACACGGAAAACGAAGTTTTCCCGTCTTCGCAGAGTCTCCCGCAGGGGACTCTGCGGGAAGTTGAACTGAAATCTTTGATAAATCAATGTCGGGGGTTCCGGGACTTGCCAAAGGCACTCTTTTGGAGAAAGTCCCGTTTTTGGGGTTACCTTAACTCCCGCTCTAAAGAGCGGGGCTAATCAATTTTGTGTTTACCCCGAGTATGAATTTATTGGTCAAAAATAGCTCCGTTAGGAGCGGTATGTTTGTAAGATTGTTATGCGATTGATTTTTAGAGCTCCGTTAGGAGCGATATGTTGAATCGGTAAGTATAGAATCATCCCCTAAGATTCATCCGGCATGCGTCACGTCAGGTGAATACTTGAATCACCATTTCACCCGCTCACCATCTGCTTACTCAACCAGTTTCTTATATCTCACCCTCTTCGG
>CAZQYL010000275.1:0-3664 GCA_964597425.1 uncultured Ignavibacteriales bacterium
TAAGACCCCTCATACCTGCAAGCTGGCTAACCTGGTCCTGTGAACCTCTCGCACCTGAATCGATCATCATATGCAGCGAATTGAATCCGTCCCTTGAAGTTCTGAGTGTACTCATCAGGTCACTCTTTACATCATTGGTCGCATGTGTCCAAATATCAATTACTTTGTTGTATCTTTCACCTTCGGTGATAAGACCCCTCATCCTTGACTTCTCAATTGCATCAACCTTTTTCTGGGCAGTTTCAATTATCCTGTCTTTGGATTCAGGTACAACAATATCATCAAGATTTACTGAAAGTCCGCCCCTCATAGCGTAACGGAAACCTGTTTCCTTTAACGCATCGAGGAACTCAACTGTCTTTTTATTGCCAACGCTCTTAAATACTTTGGCAATGTTCTTGATAATACCTTTTTTGGTGAGAAGCTCATTAATATAAGCTGCGCCTTCAGGGACAATATTATTGAATAATACGCGTCCAACGGTTGTTTCGATCATTTCGCCCTTAATACGGACCTTGATCTTTGCATGCAGACCAACTCTTGAGTTGCTGTGTGCAATAACAACTTCTTCGGGGCTTGAAAATACTTTATCTTCGCCAAGATCACCTTTTTTATACTTTGTTAAATAATAGCATCCCAGTACTATCTCCTGGTTAGGAACAGTTATCGGGTCACCATTCTGAGGTGACATTAGGTTATGGCTTGAAAGCATAAGTACTCTTACTTCAAGCTGCGCTTCTGGTGAAAGCGGCACATGTACTGCCATCTGGTCACCGTCAAAATCCGCGTTGAATGCTGTACAAACAAGCGGATGCAGCCTGATAGCTTTACCTTCAACAATGATCGGCTGGAAAGCCTGTATGCTGAGCCTGTGCAGGGTAGGGGCACGGTTTAACATGATTGGATGTCCTTCGATCACGTTTTCAAGTACTTCCCAAACTTCGGGGGTTCTTCTTTCAATTAATTTTTTTGCGCTTTTAACAGTCTTAACAAGATCCCTGTCAATAAGCCTTCTTATTACAAATGGTTTGAATAATTCCAAAGCCATATCTTTCGGCAGACCGCACTCGTGAAGCTTTAATTCCGGTCCAACAACAATAACAGCACGACCTGAATAATCAACACGTTTTCCTAACAAGTTCTGCCTGAAACGGCCCTGTTTACCTTTCAGGATATCTGAAAGTGATTTTAAAGGCCTGTTCTCAGATTTTACAGCTGTAGCGCGTCTTGAATTATCAAGCAAAGCGTCAACAGCTTCCTGTAACATACGTTTTTCATTACGTAAAATTACTTCAGGAGCTTTGATATCGATAAGTCTTTTTAAACGGTTATTACGGATAATAACTCTCCTGTAAAGATCGTTAAGATCCGATGTAGCGAACCTTCCGCCTTCAAGAGGCACCAAAGGTCTTAATTCAGGCGGAATAACCGGGATAACATCAAGTATCATCCATTCAGGTTTATTCTGTCTTCTGCCTTCTTTTTTCTGGAAGGACTTAAGCACCCTTAATCTTTTTATCAGGTCCTGTTTCTTCTGAACTGATGTTTCTTCATAAAGCTGAATTCTTAATCTTGAAATATCTTCTTCAACATCAACTCTTCTTAACAATTCTTTTACCGCTTCAGCTCCGTTTTTACAAACGAACTTGTTCGGATCAAAATCATCAAGCTCTTCCTGGTCTTCAGGAAGATTGTTGAGAGCATTAAGGTATTCATCTTCTGTGAGAAGGTCATTTTTAGTGAACTGGGTCGGACCCGGGTTCACTATTACATAGTTTTCGTAATATATAATTCTTTCAAGCTCTTTATTTGTCAATCCAAGCAGGTAACTTATCTTGCTTGGGGTTGAACGGAAGTACCAGATATGAACCACAGGCACGCTCAGGGAAATATGTCCCATTCTTTCGCGCCTTAAGCTCTTCAGGTTTACTTCAACACCGCACCTGTCGCAGACAATTCCGTGGTATCTTATGCCTTTGTATTTTCCGCAGTGGCATTCCCAATCCTTAACCGGACCGAAGATCTTTTCACAGAATAAACCGTCTTTATCGGGTTTGAATGTTCTGTAATTAATAGTTTCAGGTTTAAGTACTTCACCGTGCGAATTCCTGATGATCGAATCTGTCGATGCCAGGTTTATTGCGATCTTGGTGAATACTTTCTTTACTTTTTTCTGATCTCTTTTAAAAAACATATGTTTTTATGATTTTAATTAGTCTAATGTGATATCAAGGCACAAGCCCTGTAATTCTTTAACCAATACGTTGAAAGATTCCGGAACCTGTGGTTCAGGAGTGTTTTCACCTTTGATAAGTGTTTCATACGTTTTGGATCTTCCTGTAACGTCATCACTCTTAACAGTGAGGATTTCCTGGAGTGTGTAAGCAGCGCCGTAACCTTCAAGCGCCCAAACTTCCATCTCTCCGAATCTCTGACCGCCGAACTGAGCTTTACCGCCCAATGGCTGCTGTGTAATAAGTGAATATGGTCCAATTGACCTGGCGTGGATCTTATCATCCGATAAATGCGATAGTTTCATCATATAGATGTAACCAACAGTTACCATCTGGTCAAATTGTTCGCCTGTCTGGCCGTCATACAGTATGCTTCTTGAGTTACTGGGTAAGCCTGACTGTACAAGTATATCTGTGATATCTTCAAACGATGCGCCGTCAAAAACCGGGGTTGCAAACGTGCAGCCAAGTAATTTTGCTGCCCAGCCTAATGCTGTTTCGTATAGCTGACCCAGGTTCATACGCGAAGGTACGCCAAGCGGGTTAAGTACTATATCAACAGGTGTTCCATCTGGCATGAAAGGCATATCCTGCCTTGGGACTATTTTAGCAACAACACCCTTGTTACCGTGGCGTCCTGCCATTTTATCACCCACAGAAAGTTTTTTCTTCTTGGCTATGTAAACCTTAGCCATTTTAACAACGCCTGTTGGTAATTCATCACCTAATATGATCTTATTTCTGTTTCTCTTTGTCTTTTCTTCAATATCACTCAGTCTCGTTTTGAAGATCCTGTACAAATGCTGAAGTAATGATTGAGCTTTTTTTGAAGATGTCCAGTCATTGGAAACATCAAGTGTATCGATCCTGAAGTTTGGATTTTCAAGATGTTTTATGAATGTATCTTTCTTGATAGTTGTACCGCCTCTGATAATGATTGTACCGTCAATATCACGGATACCGAGGGAGTCTTTGTTATCAAACATCTGTCCCAGTTTTTCAGCCAGTTTTCTGTTAAGGTCATTTATAGCGTCATACCTGTCCTGTTCAAGTTTTTCGAGTTTTTTCTTCTCTTCTTTCTTGGTTTCAGTATCTCTTTGCTTTCTTGTGAAAAGCTTCTTATTGATAATGATACCTTTCATACCCGGTGGCGCTTTCAATGATGCGTCTTTCACATCGCCAGCCTTATCACCGAAAATTGCCCTTAACAGCTTTTCTTCCGGTGTCGGTTCAGTTTCACCTTTAGGTGTAACTTTACCTATCAGAATATCGTTTTCTTTTACTTCTGCGCCTATCCTTATTATACCATCTTCATCAAGATCCTTTGTAGCTTCTTCACTTACGTTTGGAATGTCACGGGTCAGTTCTTCTTCACCGCGTTTTGTATCACGTACCTGTAAGTTATACTCTTCAATGTGAACTGAAGTATA
>CAZQYL010000276.1:0-3660 GCA_964597425.1 uncultured Ignavibacteriales bacterium
AAACCAATTTCAGATGCCTCGAAGACTACTGAGATAATAACATGTATAAGCGTTAGCAGCAGGCAAGAAGTAAACGAAATGGTTGAGGCAGCAATTTCTGCTGGGGGAGTTGAATACAGTGAACCGCAGGATCACGGATGGATGTTTTACCGGGCTTTCGAAGATCTTGACCATCATCAATGGGAAGTTATGTACGGAGACGAAAGCCAATTTCCTGAGAAAAAATAATAATTAAATAAACCATAAGGAGCAGCCATGCAAAAGGTAAAACCATGCCTTTGGTTCAACTATAATGCTGATGAAGCATTGGAATATTACGCAAAGGTATTCAAAAAATTCGAAGTAACAAGCAGATCAAAATACGGTCCAAACCAGGGCGGACCTGAAGGTTCAACATTAACTGCCGATTTCAGAATAGAGGACCAGGAATTTATGGCTTTGAACGGAGGTCCTAATTTCGCATTCACTGAAGCTATTTCTATTATGGTTTTTTGTGAGGACCAGGAAGAAATTGACCGGTACTGGAACATGCTCACGGATGGCGGCAAAGAAGTTCAGTGCGGATGGCTTAAGGATAAGTTTGGCCTATCGTGGCAGATAGTCCCCAAAAATTTCGTCGAGTGGTCAAAAAAAGGTGATAAGGAAAAATTTAATAAGATGATGCAGGCTATGATGAAAATGGTAAAGCTTGATATAGCCGAGCTTGAAAAAGCATACAACAGCTAGCAAATACTAAATACTAACTATCAACTATCAACTAAAAATTCATCCATAAACCAAAAATATAATACTAAAATGAAAAAAATGTATCCGGTAGTACACTTTGAGCTGCCCTGTGATGACAGGGACAGAATGTCCGATTTTTATTCACAAGCATTTGGCTGGGAAGCGCAGAAACTCGGACCTGAAATGGGAAATTATACAATTGTTAAGACCGCTGAGACCGACGAAAAAGGTTATCCCAAACAAAAAGGCATAATAAACGGCGGACTATTCCAGAGAATGAAAGATGCGCAATATCCTACAGTAGTAATTGCAGTTGAAGATATTCATGCATCAATGAAAGATGTGGAAAAAGCCGGCGGTAAGATTATCGGCGGTGGACATAAAGCCGGCGAGCCTGACGATATCCCGGGTGTGGGTCTGTATATTGCAATTTCAGATTCTGAAGGAAACCGCATTGGTATGCTTCAGCCAAAGGGAATGTAAAAAGGAAGACAGGAAAAATGAGAAAATTAAAATTGCAGGTACAGATATCAATAGACGGTTTTGTGGGCGGTCCTAACGGCGAGCTTGACTGGATGACATGGAATTGGGATGATGAACTGAAAAAGTTCGTGACAGAACTATCCGAACCTATAGATACTATTCTGTTAGGAAAAAATATGACTGATGGGTTCGTAAACCACTGGAAAAATGTGAAAGCGGATAAAGATAATCCTGAATATTGGGCTGGTGTAAAATTTACTGATACTCCCAAAGTTGTTTTTTCAAAGTCACTTAAAGAATCAGCCTGGGAGAATACAACTTTAGCATCCGGCGATCTTACTGAAGAAGTAAATAAGCTGAAATCCGCTGAAGGCAACTGCCTTATGGTATACGGCGGTGCCGGGTTTGTATCATCTTTAATTGATGCAGAACTAATTGATGATTATTACCTGTTCATTAACCCCGTAATGATAGGTAAAGGTTTAAGAATATTCAGCGATACACCTAAAAAAGTGAATCTTAAATTGATAGAATCGACCAATTTTGAATGCGGTATTACCGTATTGCACTACCAAAAATAAATTGTAACAAGAAAGGAAGCAGCTCCAATGGAAAAACTCAATTTTTCAATTAAAATAGACGCACCCAGAGAAAAAGTTTATAAAATGATGCTCGAAGACGAATCATACCGTAAATGGACTGAGCCATTTTGTCCGGGTTCTTATGCGGAAACTGACTGGAAGAAAGGAAGCAAGGCGCTATTCCTCGGTCCCGATAAAGACGGTAATCTTGGCGGTATGGTAAGCCGGATCGCTGAAAATATTCCGAATGAATATGTATCAATTGAGCATTTGGGTGTTGTTAACAACGGTGTTGAAGATACTACTAGTGATGCAGTTAAACCATGGGCAGGTTCTAAGGAAAACTATACGTTCCGTGATTCAGATGGCGGAACTGAAGTACTGGTTGATATGGATTCAGATGAAAATTATTCAAAGATGTTCAATGAAATGTGGCCGAAAGCACTAGGTAAACTTAAAGAGATCTCAGAAGAATAATATATGAGAGAGAAATTTGGGTCAGTAAAAGACTATTTGGATTCTTTGGAGCCTGAAGTGAAAAAAACACTTCAGGCTGTAAGGAAATCAATACTATCATCCGCAAAAGGACTAGAAGAAGTGATAAGCTACAATATTCCGGGTTACAAACTTGATGGAAAGGCTGTTGTTTATATAGCAGGTTTCAAAAATCATTGCAGCCTCTACCCGATGACAAAAAATCTGGTAAATTCGCTTGGCAGCAAACTGGATAAATTCACAATAAAGGGCTCAACCCTTCAGTATGATATCGGCAAACCTCTGCCGCCTGCTTTGGTAAAATTGATTGTTAAAGAAAGGATTAAGATGTTAAAATCAAAATAATTTGATTTAGTTCTAAATAGAATCAGTAATTACTTACCCTTTTTAAATGCGTCTTTCAGCGAATTCCTGATTATCTCCCTGTTCTTTGCTCCCCCAAAATTTATTGTGATAGTTCCCTGGTGGGTCAACCCAAGATCCTGGTGATTATAAAATCCATAATCAATTTCGAATATTGAATAATACAAACCCACACCACCTGAGAATTTTGTAGGTTCAGTGCCTATACCAGCTCTGAGATCAATCATATCGTACAATGAATATTCAATACCGGCTTTCACTGAAGCTGTGTACCTCGTATCTTTTTCCACATCAAGCACAAAGTTCAGCTCTTTGCGCGGCTGGATTGATACTCCCGTGCGGTAAACCTGCGGAAGCTTGTCATCCTGTGTGCCGATTTTGGGTCTGTTTAAATTGAATGCCGCAAATCCCCATCTTAAAAAGTCAGTTAAATATGCAAGTCCGCCTATATCAATTCCAAATGTCGAAGCAGAGCCGTAATTCTGAATTTTTAAATTGTAATAATTAATATTCGCGCCGTAGAAAATTTTCTTTTTATAATTGTTGGAGTAAGTGGCGGTAACTGTAATTTCTTTATATAACTCAAATCCGTAAGTTTTTGCTGATAAGCCGAATGCACCAAATTTAGTAGGCTCAACATAATTAACTGAACCATTAGCCAGTTCCTTTAAGCCAAACGGGGCAGGGGAATAAAAAACTGATACTTCCCTGAATGGTATCTGTGAAATGCCGGCAGGGTTAAAATAAACTGCGTTTGAATTATTCGCAAGCGAGGTAAAAGCTCCCCCAAGTGATATGGGCTTTGCGCCGATATCAATCAACTCGAATTGCGCATAATTAAGTCGGAACGAAACAAATAATAAAACTATTATAAATTTTAGGCTGATCTTCATCTTTATTGGATTATAGCACAAAAATAATCAAAAAAACTCACTAAAATAGTGTGGATTGATTATATTAGCTCATTTGATTAACTTGAAATGTAAAAATATGAATTATTTGTTGAAAATGC
>CAZQYL010000277.1:0-3649 GCA_964597425.1 uncultured Ignavibacteriales bacterium
CCTGAAGTGAAACCGGGCAGGGGACAGGTACTTATTACCAATGAAATTGAAGAGCTTAAGTTCAAAGGAATTTTCCATTACGATGAAGGGTATTATTATTTCAGGAATTACGGCAGCCGTGTAATAATTGGCGGCGGCAGGAATCTGGATTTCAGCGGTGAAGAATCATTTGAATTCAGCTATAACGAAAAAATAATTGATGACCTTAAGAACAAGCTGGATAACATGATACTTCCGGGAGTGAAATATAAAATAACGGATAAATGGACAGGTATAATGGGATTCACAGAAAACAAACTGCCTGAAATTAAAGTTATTGATGAAAATACAATTGCGGCATTAAGCTGCAACGGTATGGGCATAGCGCTTTCTAGCTACATTGCCCGTGAAATTGTAAATAAATTATAGCGTCTTTGGTGTAAGCTTCCCTAGATCTTTTAGTACCATTTTAGCCCTTGCTCTCAAACCCGGTGTGGAGTCTTTCATCAGCAAAGTAATAGTTTGTTCAAGCTCACCCACAAGCTCAGGGTATTGTTTTGTAATTTTTGAAGCAACGGTCATAGCAAAACAACGCACAGCAACTGTTTCATTCGGGTCAGCTATATAGTTTATACAGTGATCAAATACTTTCGCCCTGTGTTTTACGGGAATATTGAGGAACTGCAGAACACGGATAACATTTCTTTTTACCGCTACATGAATATCCTTTTCATCCAGCTTTTTAACTATCCTGCCGATATTTTTTTCAACAAGCTTAGGGTGCTCATCCGCAACAACGCTTAATACCCATGAAATGCGCTGTACTACTCGGTACTCATCATTTAAAAAAATAAATAAAAACTGCCTGAACCGGTCTTCATCAGTACCGATCCAGGCAGCTATTTTTAATACCTGTTTTTTGGAGTGCTCCTTTAAAACTTCTTCACGGATATCCATTTTTGCATTAATTACATATTGGTTTCATCAGCGGTTGGTCCGTAAGAACTTGGCAGGGGAATATCCAGCAGCCTTAAATAAACACCAAGCTGCGCGCGGTGATGCACTTCATGGTTAAACACAAATGAACGAAGTACAGCAGCCTTAGGCAGAGTAAAGAATATTTTATCTCCCTGTCTCATTGTCCAGTTTTCCATGAACTTTGCATCATCAGCATTTTTTAAACACTCGGTAGCTTTTTCAACCTGTGCATCAAAATTCTTTACCAGCTCTTCTGTTGTTGCGGGTATCACAGGTTTGTATTCCCACTTCGCGAAATCAAGTTCATCCTGGTCCATTGTCACCATTGTCCAGCCTAATAACTCAGAAACATGGTGAGCAAGATTGCCAAGCTTCATCGATTTTGGGTGCGGTGTCCAGTCAGCCTTATCCATTGGCACACGTTCAAGTAACTTTCTTGTTGCGGCAGCTTCCTGCTGAAGCTCCGCGATAAAAACTTCGTTCATTCCCATAAAATTAATATATTTAGGATTATTGAATAATAGAAAGGCAAAATAACTTTACAGAAACGGACAAGCAATGAAAATCGGGGAATATCTAAGTTAAATATTTGTTAAATGCGGAACTTTACAATTGTTTTTACACTACAATATTCATAATTTTGTTAACTTACGGGAATTGAAAGTTCCCTCCCAGAAATTGCTCGAAATATGAAAAAAATCGCTGTTTTGCTGTTATTTGTTCTTGCTTTGACCGGTACCTATTCTGCTGAACCAAGTTGGTATAAGCTATTGACCGGCACAATTGATTCATACCCCATTACCATGAGCCTTGTTAAGTTTGGCGAGGAAGTCCGCGGCTTCTATTATTATGATAAATATAAACAGCCATTGGATGTTTACGGAAATGTAAAGGGTGATTCAATTACGCTGTATTCCTATTCAGGTTATGATGATTCCGAATCCTTTAAAGGTGTTTTAAAGGGCAGCAATTTTTCGGGTAAATGGGATAAACCTTCGCAGAATAAAGTTTTTAATTTTTCGCTTACCGCTGATAAAAAGCAAAGCGGCTATTTTGAATTTGTCTATGTTGAAGGCAAAGAAAGTTTTTTCAAGGATCTTGAGTCACCGTTCTGCAATTACACAGAAGGTACAATTTGGCCAACAGATGATTACTCGAGTGCGCAGTTTATCAGGAACTATATCCTGAAATCAAAGAACATGAAGACAGGCGCATCGGAAATTGGCGGACAAATGTTAGCCAATAAGAAAAAATTCATGAAGGAATTCAGGGAATATAACAAAGACCTTAACCGTGATGATATGGGCGACGGTTGGAGCTACTCGCTTGAAAGCCAGAATATAAACATTCCGGTGTTTTTTAATGATAAGTTATTTGTGCTATCTAATTTTGATTATTCATATACAGGCGGTGCTCACGGAAATTACGGAACATTCTTTGCAAACCTTGATATGAAGCGAAAAAAAGTGCTTACCCTTGATGATATTATGACAAAAAAAGGAATTGAAAAAATGCCCGCATTGCTTGAAAAATACTTCAAGATACAAAGAGGCGTGCCTCAGGAAAAAACACTGCAGGATGCGGGTTTGTTTCTTGATACAATTCCCGTAAATGAAAATTTTATGATATCACCGGGTAATTTAATGTTCAACTATATTCCGTATGAAATTGCATCATATGCCGATGGTGAAATAAAGATCACGATTCCCTTTAGTGAATTTGCTGATTTCGTCAAACCGGAAGTAAAGGATCTTTTTAAAGAATAATGGCAGAGAGTAAAGATATTAATACTGATATTGTAAACTCAGGGAAAGCCCCTGAACCCGTAGGGTTATATCCGCACGCAAGGCGTGCAGGTAATCTGCTGTTCCTATCGGGAGTGGGTCCAAGGGAGCGCGGTACTAAAAAGATTCCGGGTGTTACGCTTGATGAAAGCGGAAACATTATTTCCTACGATATCGAAACCCAGTGCCGCTCGGTATTTCAGAATGTTAAATGGATACTCGAAGAGGCAGGCTCCGGGTGGGATAAACTGATAGACGTTACGGTATTTCTCACCAATATGAAGGATGACTTCCCGGTATACAACAGGCTTTGGGCGGAGTATTTTAAGGATAACCAGCCCTGCCGTACTACCATTGAAATTAATTGTTTGCCAACACCTATAGCTATTGAACTGAAATGTATTGCGCTTGCGGAAAACAACGGGCAGAAATAATAACTTTTATTTCCGCGATAAGCTTAATTATTCTAATTCCTGCATATTTTATGATATCAGATGCAACTGTGAAACATAAATATACATATCTTGCCATTGGCGACTCATACACCATTGGTGAGATAGTAAAAGAAAACGAACGCTTTCCTGTGCAGCTAAGCCAGAGACTTAATTCCGACAGCATTGATATTGCTGAACCGCTAATCATTGCCAAAACCGGGTGGACAACCGATGAGTTGCTTGCCGCAATCAAAGAAAAAAATGTTAAAGATACATTTAATATTGTTACTCTTTTAATTGGAGTAAATAACCAGTACCGCGGGCGAAGTTCTGAAGAATACCGCGCGGAACTGAAACAGCTTTTGGATATTGCCATAAAATATACAGGCGGTAAAAATGAAGATGTGTTTGTGCTATCCATACCTGACTGGGGTGTAACCCCCTTTGCCGAAGGCAAAGACCGCGGCAAAATTG
>CAZQYL010000278.1:0-3624 GCA_964597425.1 uncultured Ignavibacteriales bacterium
ACTTCACGGTTTGATTCGAAAGTAAGGTAGTGCAGCTTTGCCTGCGGGAATTTTTCACGCATCGCCTTCACAGCAGGCGCAGTCAGGATAATGCTGCCCATTCCCCAGAATTTTATGAATAGTACATTATCCGCTGTTTCCGGGAAATCGGACTGCTGTGATTTGTCTCTGCCGAGCAATGCGCATAGTATCCTGCCAATGTATTCATCGGCGTATTTCATTAAGCCGATATTCATTTTATCTTCAGTTTATACAATGCGGTGAAGCTAACGCCGCGGTTGCGGTCAGAGCAGAAGATCACGGAGCTGTCACCATCAGCAAATACAGGGAAGTAACACATTTGTTTACCCGATGTTAACGGGTAATGTTTTCCGGTGGAAGGATCTTCAATAGTTATCACCCCGTTTTCTGAATAACACTCAATAGTTTTGTTTTTGTTTAATGAATGTACATTAAGCTTTAATCCCGAAGCATTTCTTTGTATTCCCGTTGTTATATCAACAATTTTTTGTTTTGGTATTCTGTTTTCAATGGTTTCAAATGCTATGTGCTGTGAATCAGTGAGTACAGGGTAGAATACATTTTCCTTATCATACCCAAAACCGAAGTTTGAACGAAGTACGAATTTATCGTTAATGCATTCTGTCCACACAAGTCTATTGCCAAAAGCCGAAGGCATTGAAACCAGGTAGTTGTTCCCTGTGCTGATAAATTCCGCTTTATCGTCAATTGGTTTATTCAGGCTGTATGAAATTATCGTCAAAGCAGCAACATGTATACCGCCAATCGCCAACAGACGCAATGTGCGTCTATTAAAAAGTTTTGTTCCGTTCAGCTCAAGCAGTATTTTTATATTGACCGCAAAGAATATCAATAGACCGATAAGCTTTACATATGCGAAAATATTAAATGGTGAGCCCTTAAATGAATTGGTTATAAATATCTGAACATGTGAATTCATTAAAAACATGAGCAGTACAAGTGATGCGCCCGCGAAATATTTCTTTTTATCAATGAAATACTTAAAAAGAATAGCTGCGGCGGGAATCAAAACAACAAACTGGTATGATGCATTCACAGGAAGCAGAAGGAGGCATGTTATGCAAAACAGTGAAAGCTCAAGCTTTAAATTTTCACCGGAACGCTTTAAAACCGATATTGCCAGAGTTAAAATGAAAAATATGTATGAGTACTTTAATACGTAGAATGCGAGTGTGCTTTCAGCAAGCGGTTCGGGATTCAGCATAGGCTCATAGCTGAACCAGCGGTGAACGAGCGAGAGCCATGACTGGTACTCAGCCGCATAAACCGTGCCGACCCATGCGTCACCAAGCCTTGGCATAATTGTTGTAAAGTAGAACCAGTTCAAATCAAATCCGGTAAGCAATACAACCGGGATATATATCAACACAGAAAAAACTATCGTGTAAACAAGAAGCTTGTACTTTTTCTTGAAAATGAAAAGGAAAATAAAAAATATGGTATAGAATTTAAGTACAATGCTGAGTGCGATAAACAGCGCGGATAAAATATCCTTATCGCGCTGCATAAAGTACATTCCCAAAAGCAGGAAAAATAATACAAGCAGGTAAACCTGCCCGAACATAAAGTTATTGGCTAAGGCGAACCCGGACAAAAAAAATATCAAGCCGCATTTGAAAAAATCAAGATGTGTAATTTTGGAAAGAATAAAAATACAGCATGCTAGAAGCAGCAGATTGAAGATATTCCACCATAACTTCGCATCAAGCGGTGTTAGCTTTGCGATCGGGAGCATCAGCAAAGCCGTTAGCGGCGGGTATGGTGTGTACGATACGATCTGATCATTTATACCGTACATCAAAAGCTGGCGGTTGAATTCAACATTATCGTAGGCGGTTCTCATATCTTTACCGTCGAGATACATGTTTGATGAAACATAGTAGTTGGGGAAATCTGTGTTGATTTTTTGAGTTGAGGGGATGAAGACGGAGTATATGAATACTCCGGTGAGGATGATGAACAGAGAAATTGAGATTAAATATTTATTATTGAATTTATTCAAAACCGATATTTTTTTATTGTACTTTTTGTCTTGATACAAAAAGTACCAAAAAAATCAAGGCTGATGGAAAACTGCTAAAACTTTTCGCACGCAATAGATGCAAAAAATAACTCGCCCGGCCTAAATCGCACCACAGGCACGATTTGCCGGTCTCAAACAGATTTTTTGCATTCATTTTATGCGTGCTCAAGTTTTTTGACGCAGTTTTCCATAGGCCGTTCTTATGAAATAAATCAAATTTTTTCATTTTTTCTTCATTACAACTATAAAATGGTCGCCCATTTGGTTAAGTATTGGTAAAGCCATGAATATTTCATCAAGCTTCATCCATAGTTTTACCAGGGGTCTGAGCCTGTTATAAATACCCAGTAAATATGGCGGGGGAGTATTTAAGCCAAGCGAAAACAATTTTACTTTCGTAAAATTGCGGCTGAAAGCCGCGGTGAATTCACCGGGTGTGTAGTAATATGTAAGCACTTTCTCGCCGTTAAGCTCCGCCATTATGCCCTGTTTTTTAAACCTCCTGAATGCCTCACTGAATTTTAGCGTTACTATATAATAGAATATTTCCCACGGGCAGAGTTTATTCATAACTACGGCTATAAATAGTCCGTTTGGTTTAAGCTTAGCGGCAAGATCACCCGATAGTTTTGAAAAATCGTTTATGCAATTCAGCCCCCCGAAGTTTGAAACCACCGCATCAAAATCGTTTTCTTTTACGTTGGAAATATCTTCAAAGGCTCGTGCTTCTGCTTTTATATCATTGTTTGACATTTGAGCTTTGGCATTTGACATTAGGACCTTTATCATTTCCTCACTGATATCTGTCGCATAAATCTTATATCCCTGCTCAGCTAAAAACACAGCATCCACTCCCGTACCTGCGTTAAGCTCGAGTATTCGGCTTTCCTTCGGGATATACTTCAAGTACACTTCGTGTACGAGTGAGCGCATCCATTGCAGAATTGGATTCCGGTTATCGTGCGCGTCGTATCCCGCTGCTATGGCGTTGAATGCGGATTTGGTATCAGCAGTGCTCATGAACCCCCATCGCTGATATACGGTTTTTGGAACTTAAATTTAAATTTTTGATGGTTTCTACATTTCTTGATTTACTCCCCCCTTCAACTGAAGGGGGGACGGTTTTGCTAATTTTGTGTTAATTGCTGATTATTCTTTTTATTCTATACTGCTTAAATTTGAGACGGGGGTTTGTATCATCAATAATTTCAGGTCTTTTATTTTCGTTTAATTGATCGACCTCACCCCCAACCCCTCTCCTGGAAGGAGAGGGGAGCAATGTGTGATAGTTATTTTACCAAACTCATCATTAATCTTGATATTTTTGCTTTAAGGTAGGTTTTGCCATATGAAGCGAAACCCGCGCCGGATTTTTTCATTTTGAAATAATTCACTTCGTTAACCATATAACGATTGGCATGTTTGTAAAACTTTTTGGAATACCTGCCTTTAAAATCCAGGTCACGGTCGGTGCGCTCGTGCCACTTCTTATCAGTTACAAGTTTTGATTCCACTTCAGTGTAAAACGGTGTTCCTTTTATTGGATACGCCACCGTGGT
>CAZQYL010000279.1:0-3619 GCA_964597425.1 uncultured Ignavibacteriales bacterium
AGGCAATAAGGAATTACAAGCTTTCAATTGAATTCTTTCCGACCGCCGAAGCACATACTTTTCTTGGATGGGCATATAGTTTTTTAGGTGATCTTGACCGTGCTATAGAAGAATGCAAGATCGCTATAGAAATTGACCCCGATTACGGAAATCCCTACAACGATATCGGTTCATACCTCATTCAGCAGGCGCTGTATGAAGAAGCCATTACATGGCTTGAAATGGCGCTGAAGGCTAAGAGATATGATTCATATCATTTTGCTCACCTTAATTTAGGCAGGGCATATGAGCTTAAGGGTTTATGGTTTGAAGCCCTTGAAGAATACAAAACGGCTATGAATATGTCTCCAAAATATGATCTCGCAAAGAAGCTTTACTATACACTGCAGGGTAAATTAAACTAAAAAAAAAGCCTATGAACTTTCTGAAAAATGAAATAAAGCACAAAGGATTTTACCCTTTTGTTTTCCTTTTTGCATTACTGGTTGCATCAGCGGTATTCCAGAGCTGTGAACAGTCCAACATTTTTTCAGATAAAGATGATGTAGAGCTTGGCGAGCAGTTTGATAAAGAAATCAAAGCAAACCCGAAAGAATTCCCAATGCTTCAGGGTCACCAGGATGTAAAAGACTATGTTACCTCGATGGGGAAAGAAATTCTGAATTCACCAAAAATTCAGAAAAGAAGCATTTATCCATATAATTTCCAGGTTATTGATGATACAATAATTAATGCATTCTGCACACCGGGCGGATATGTATATGTATATACAGGATTGATGAAATTCCTTGATAATGAATCAGGCTTAGCGGGAGTTGTGGGTCATGAAATAGCACACGCTGAGCGCAGACATGTTACACAGCGTTTGACTGCGTATTACGGCGTAAGTATGCTGCTTAGCTTTATACTTGGCGGTAACCCCAGTCTACTTGCTGAAATTGCGGCTAATTTATTCGTAGGACTCGCTTTCCTTAAAAACTCGCGTGATGATGAAACAGAAGCAGATTATTACTCGATACAGTATTTAAAATCAACCAAGTGGTACCCTGGCGGCATTACATTCTTCTTTGATAAGATCAAGGAAGAACAGCGCAAAAAAGGCTCTACACCGGGTGATCTTGATAGACTCCTCTCGACCCATCCCCTGCCGAATGACAGGATAAGTTTCGTAAATAAAGAGCTTGGAAAAATGAATCCTAAGCCTGACCCGACCAAGGGTCTGTATACTGATGAATACCAGGCAATGAAACAAAAACTGCCCTCGCATTAATTGTTTTTTCTTAATCTAACAACAGAAATTTAATGTTCAAAAAAACAGGACTTGTACTAGCATTTTTATTACTTGTATTTTCAGCAAAAGCATTTTCACAGGGCAGCGATAAAGTAGTTGATGACTATATCTACAAATTTACTTTCAAAATGCCTTCAGGATGGGAAATGAAGGATATGAAAGAAACCACGGATAAGGATGCCATTTCATATTCGTTTGAGAGTCCCGATAAGAAAATGACAATTATGCTTTTGGCGTTTAAGCTCAGCAGCGTAAAGAATATTGATGACTTTATTTACAATCTTGAAAAGGATATATCTCTTAACATTCCCACCAAAAGCGGCGAGTATAGCGAACAGGATTTTGGCAAATATGATATGAAGAATGCCCACTATAAAGATAATAAGTTCGATGAAACAATTTATTATTTCAGAACAAAATTGCCGGAGGCACCGAATAATTATGTTTACATGCTGAGGTTCATTACCGAAACGAAGGATTACAATTCCGACAGAGAAACTGCTATTAAAACTATATCAGATTCGTTTACTCCAACCGCTGAATAAAAGATAAAAATATGAGCGTAAAACCAATACCCGAAGGCTATCAAAATGTAATTCCCTTCCTTGTTTGCACGGGAGCTGATAAGGTTATAGATTTTTGCCAAAAAGTGTTTGACGCGAAAGTTATGGATATATCCAAAGATGATAAAGGCGTAATTATGCATGCCTCTATTCAGATAAGGGATTCCGCGGTTATGCTGAGCGAAGGAAGCGAAAGATTCCCGGCTTATTCAACAATGATGTACCTTTATGTGGAAAACTGCGATGAAGTTTATAAACGCGGTATTGATGCCGGCGCAAAATCACTGCGCGAGCCGACCAACGAGTTTTACGGCGACCGCTCATGCGGGTTCACTGACCCCTCAGGCAACCAGTGGTGGATTGCTACACATATAGAAGATGTTTCTTCCCTGGAAATTGCCGCAAGAATGAAAGCCAAGAAGTGATTCATTCAGCTTAGTAACGTGAAAGCATTAAAACAGCATGACAACAAACCCTTAATAAAAATTTAACTGATTTAGTGATTCAACTCATATTTTTTAATTGATCATTTTTGTATTTTGCATAAGCAAAAAACAGTTAAACAAACAATTACTGCAATTGATATATAAAGAATTTTTGGAGCAATCCGCGTACAGGATAGAACTGAATTACCCGAGGATAAAGACCTGTATTGAATTGCTGAGCGATGAGGAAGTATGGCAAAAGCCTAACGCATCATCAAACTCGATCGGCAACCTTGTACTGCACTTATGCGGCAATATGACTCAATATATTATTTCCGCATTGGGCAGGAACGAAGATAAACGCAACAGGGATTCTGAGTTTTCGGCAACAGAAGGATATTCAGCAGCTGAGCTGCTTGAAAAGATGAAATCAGTAACCGAAGATTGTGTTAAAATAGTCAAAGGATTAAGTGAACAGCAATTAATGGCTCAATATGAAGTGCAGGGTTATAAATTGAGCGGTATTGCGGTAATAGTTCATGTGACTGAGCATTATTCATATCATACCGGGCAAATTGTTTTTCTGACAAAATCACTGAAAGATATTGATACCGGATTTTACAAAGGAAAGAACCTTAACGTAAAAAACAAATAATTATTACAAATGGTCAACCTGATATACAGGAACTGGGCTAAAGCCGGTTTATTGTTTTCACTGGTTATACTGGCTTACATATACCTTATTCAAAAACATGAAATTTCACTTCTTGATAAATACATACTGCTTAACCTGGCTTTTTTAATGCTCCACCAGTTTGAAGAGTATGTTTACCCGGGCACATTTAAAGAGTACTTTAATACGCGGTTATATAATCCATTCGGTTTTTTCAGAAATAAACTAACCGATAAAGGTATTCTATGGGTGAATGTTGTTTTAGGCTGGGGGATGAATATTCTCGTATTCATTTTCCTGAAAGATAACCCGGTTGCTGTAATGAGTGCAATAGCTATAATATTCATAAACGGAATAATGCATTTTACGGTTACGTTTAAGACCCGGTATTACAATCCCGGGGTAGTAACAGGGGCGGTCTTTTTTCTCCCGCTGGGTATATATTCTTTCAATAAACTATATACAACTAATCTGATAAAAATAACAGATATCCCCTTTATATTAGGATTTGCGCTTCTTGGCAGCCTGATGATACCAATTACAATTTATCTGTGCAGGGAAAAACGTCGCTAGCAGTATGCTGATCGGTTTGAGATTGCAAACCTGATATGTTATTCTTACTTTTGCCTATGAAAATCCTGAAACGAATTTCCCTTTGGGCTATGAT
>CAZQYL010000280.1:0-3573 GCA_964597425.1 uncultured Ignavibacteriales bacterium
GCAGAAAAGCATTTGAAGATTATATAAAAAAGCTTGAAAGCATAATTAAACGGTAGGTTCAAATAACAAATAACAAATACCAAATTACAGATTAACAGAACAAAATTCCCCTCTTGAGAGGGGTGGCTGACAGGCGATAGCCGGGCAGACAGCTTGTCCCGCCTTGGCGGGAGGGTGTGTTTCAGATGCAAAAAGCTTTTTCAGTTAGAACTAAATTATTAATAGTTAAAATTTAATAAATAATACAATGGATAATCAAAATAACATCAACACAGGCGCGCAGCAAAGAGATGAAAGACTCTGGAAGCTTGCCAAAAAAAGAGCAGAATTCAAGAAGCATGCATTAACTTATTTAATTATTAATGTATTTCTGTGGGGATTCTGGGCGTTCAATTCATACAGACACGATGATTTTGATTTCCCCTGGCCCGTATTTGTAACTATTGGCTGGGGTATCGGTCTTGCCATAAGTTACATAGCAGCTTACTCAGGAAATGTTGAGTCACTGAGAGAAAAAGAATACAATAAACTGATAAATAAAAATTAAACATATAATATCTTAACGGAGCAGCAATGAAATACTTACTTACTTTATTATTGATCATAACCGCATATGCCAACACGTTTGCGCAGGATGTGAAGATATCCGGTAAAATTACCGGGGAGCAGAACGCGCCATTGTTTGGAGCAAATGTGGTTATAGAAGGTACTATTGACGGCGCTACAACTGATTCAGCCGGCTACTATGAATTTGAAACGTCCAAAACAGGCGTTCAGAATATTTTGTTCACATACCTTGACTACAACGAAAAACGGCAGACCGTGAACATTGAATCAGGTAAGCCAATGGAATTGAACGTGCAGCTTAAAAAAGCTGTGGTTGAAACCGAAGAAATAATCGTTACCGCAAGTTCATATACTTCGGGACAGAATTCACAGGTAACAATTACGCCGCTGGAAATCGTCAGAATACCAGGCAGTGATGGTGATCTTTTCCGCGCCATTACAACCTTCCCGGGTTCAAACCAGGTTGATGAAGGCAGCCGCATAACAGTGCGCGGCGGAGACGCGAACGAAGTGCTTACTATATTAGACCAGGCATCACTATATAATCCGTTTATTTTTGATGATGATTTTAATACTTCATCATACACTACAATTAATCCGTGGGGTTTGCGCGGCATAAATTTTTCAAGCGGCGGATTTTCTGCTAAGTTCGGTAATGTGCTCTCGGCAGTGCTTGATCTTAAAACATACGAAATGCCGCAGGGCACAGGCGGCTTCCTATGGCTTGGGCTTGCCAATGTTGGATTAAGCGGTGTTTACCTGAACAAAACAAAAGACTTCGGCGCTACGATAGATATTGGTCAGACAATACTTGAGCCATACTTTAAGCTCAACGGTTATTTAACAGACAGGTATGACCCCATACCGCTGGCAAGAGGAATAGGCGGCTCTCTGGCATGGAAACCTTCCAAGAGCAGTAATCTGAAAGGAATATTTGATTACAGCAAAGATAAAATTGGCATCAGGAATTCAAGCCCCTCATACGATGGATTTTTTAATTCAGGCTCTGAAACAGTTTTTGGAAATCTGAAATATTCGGCGGGAATCGGCTCCAGTACTTATTTCAGCATGGGGCTCTCATACAGTAATCACATTGATGATGTATTGTACGGAGTGCTGAACACAGTTACTACGCAACGCTATGCAAAATACAGGCTTGATGTTACTCACCAGCTTGCAAAAAATATTGAAATAAACACCGGCGGCGAATATGAGTATAACGAAGACAGGTTTGATGGCAGGGTGCCTGAGTACAATTACGCAATTGGCAATAATGCGCCGTACTTTGATATCAATTCGCTCAATCACACCGGCAGAATTGGCGGGTATGTTGAGGCGCAGATAAAACCTGCAAAGAGATTCTTTTTGATACCCGGTGTTAGAGTGGATAACCATACACTTTCCAAAAAAACCGTTGTTGATCCAAGGCTCTCCATGGGTTGGAAGTTTGCGAAAGATATGGTATTGCGTGGAGCGGTTGGTTTGTATCACCAGTTCCCGAGGCTTGAATATTATGCGCAGTCAGATAACAACAGCCTGAAGCCTGAACAGGCAACACATTATATTCTTGGCTATGAATTGAACAAAATGGAAGGAATATTCCTTTTCAGGGTTGAAGGATATTACAAGGAGTATAAAGATCTTGTGCTTCGCGATAAAAACAGCTTTCTGTATACTTCAAATGGCAAGGGTTATGCAAAAGGAATTGATGTATTCCTGAAATCAGGCATCACGAATAAATATTCCACATGGATATCGTATGCGTACACTGATTCAAAACGCAGCCAGTATGAGGCACAGAACGAAACATCAGCAAATTATGATATTACCCATAACTTAACATTCGTTGCAAGCTATAATATCAGCGATGTTATTACAACGGGATTAACATACAGGGTATCAACCGGCAAGCCGTTTACGCCTGTTACAGGCGGTATATATGATCCGAACCTGAATCTTTACCAGCCGGTTTACGCTGAAACAAATAGCGGGCGCTTCCCGACATACCAGAGAATGGACGTGAACTTTCAGTACATATTTTCACTCTTCGGCAGGTTCGCAATAGCGGTGTTCCAGATAAATAACCTGCTGAATCAAAAAAATCTGTATGACTATACATATAATTTTGATTACACTAAACGCGAGGAGATAGTTACAACCAACAAAAGGCAGTTTTATTTGGGACTTGGGCTTCAGTTCTAGTTAAGTAAAAGGCATCCTGCTACGAAGAAGCGCAGGACCAGCACAAAGCGCTGGAAAGTAAAAAGTGAAAAAGCAAAAAAACAAACCGCAAAGGGCACGGAGTCGCAAAGAAGAAATTCTCTGGTTAAATAAATACTGATAAATAACATTGTTGCCACGGGCTTCTGCCCGTGGAAGAAAGAGCCAAAACAAGCGGCTTTCTCCGAAGGTCCAACGGAATCCGTGGGAGAGTGCCTTCGGCAAGCCGCAATTAGAAACTAACATAGAATAAATATTTTTAAACCAATTAATATTTTAATAACATGAAAAAATCTATTTTAACACTTTTTATCCTGATTGCAGGATTAATTTCAATCAGCAACACCTACGCTGATGATTACACTGACGCAATGCTTAAAGCCATGAAAAAAATGGGTGATGCGGCTGATAAGAACGATAAAGCCGCTATGCTTAAGGTCCGTGGGGATTTTGAGCGCATACTGCAGCTTAAAAAAAATGAGTGGATGGTAAATTATTACCTGGGATTTTTGGATTACATGCTTTCACGCACAGCGGCAGAAGAAAAGAACAATGATGATGTAAAGAAGTACACTGAATCTGCAATAAGCCTGTTTGATAAATGCACAGATGTTAATGACCAGTTTGCCGATGCGTACATTATGAAAATGGCTGCGCAGGGTAACCGCTGGCAGTATGAGCCCAACAAGATGAATGATATAATTGCCAAAACACAGGAAGCCAAAGATAACGCAATGAAGCTTGAGCCTGAAAATCCGAGGTATTATTTAATTGACGGGTATATGA
>CAZQYL010000281.1:0-3564 GCA_964597425.1 uncultured Ignavibacteriales bacterium
ATTTTTATAATTTTTATTTTTGTTAATCAAGGTTCTAATGTTTGTATTTTATGAATTTAATTAAGCGGTTTTTTCTTATCGTAACTTATCCAGACTCTAAAAAAACATACTTTTTGTTAACCAGATATTTCAGAAATTCAATAGTGATCTAATCACTTAATCAATATCATTTTTTTGGTAATAATATTTTTTTCTGTTTGCAATATGTAAAAATAAATCCCCGATGAGTATTTACTTCCATCAAAAACAATTTCATAAGTTCCTTGTTTAATCTGTTCATTAACCAAAGTTTCTACCTCACGTCCAAGGATATCAAAAATCTGTAATTTTACAAAACTGTTATTTGTTATTCGGTATTTGATAATTGTTGAAGGGTTGAAAGGATTTGGATAATTCTGATATAATTTAAATTCCTCAGGGTTGTAATTGTTGTTTGAATTCACAGGTACAAATGATAGGTCATAATATGAAATAAAACTGTTATCACCGCTTGTATAAACAGAATTTACTCCAGAAAAATATGCTGAATACAGATTAACACCTGAATTATCATTCTGCTGTATCCAGTTAACACCGCCGTTGGTAGTAATATATCTTGTTCCGTTATCACCAACTGTACAGCCTTTTAAAGTATTCCCAAAATGAACTGAATTAAGAGTCTGCGTTATGCCCACTGTTTGTGTTACCCAGTTCGAGCCGCCATTTGTTGTTTTTATCATCGAGCCATTTTCTCCGCAAGAGTAACCTGTCAGTGCATCCGGGAAAGAAATACCGAACAATCTGATATTCAAAGGCGTGGTGAATTCAATCCAGTTTGTACCGGAATTTGTGGTTTTACATATCAAACCTCCATCGCAGCAGCACCATCCGGTAGATGCATTTGTGAAATACATATCCATAACCTGCATCGCCGATGTAAATACCGGCAGCCAGGAGTTGCCGCCGTTTGTTGTTCTGAGTATTGTTGAACCTGCATCAGCTGCATTTGTCCCTGCGGCAAATCCTGTTAGAGCATCTGTAAAATAAGCTGAGGATACTGTTGTAATATCGGTTATAATTCTCCTTTCCCAAGTATTACCTCCGCTCGTAGTTTTCCATATCAGCATGTCGCTTGCGCTATCGCCAACAATGAACCCGGTTGTGGTATTAATAAAATTAGTTTTAACAAAATTACAATCTGTATGATGGCTTGTCATTAACCAGTTATTTCCTGCATTAATTGATTTATATACAGACCCCGATAAATCACATGCATATCCTGTTAATGAAGAAGGGAAATGAATTGCACCGATAGTTTCGCTATTTATATTCCCGAAGATTACGTCCCAGTTGCTTCCGGAATTTGTTGAACTTAATATAAATCCTTTATTTCCAAATGCCAGTACATTTGTACCGTTTACATTTGGGATGCTGGTATTTCTTAAAGTTATATCAGGATTTGTATAAATATTGCTCCATGATATGCCGGAATTAGTTGACCTGTAAATTTTCCCCGAATTAGTTGTAAAAAATCCGGTAGTTGTATTCAGTATTTCAATTGATGTGATACCATCAGTTGTACCGGTGTTAATTACGCTCCAGTTAACCCCAAAGTTTGTTGATCTTAAAATATTACCGTTAGATGTACCAATGAAGTAAGTTCCGTTTGCAAGACATTTTGAAGTATTAAGTATATCATTTACACCGCTTGATGGCTGCTGCCAGTTTAAACCTGAATTAGTAGTTGTATATATTGTTCCGTAAGATCCGCAAACAAGACCAGAATTGGCATCTATAAATTGAATTGATCTGTACTGCTGAACACCTACAATAATTGTATTCCAGTTTGTTCCGCCATTGGTAGTTTTCAGCACTTTTCCTAATGTAGCAATATATCCGGTTGAAGCATTTACAATACTAACCGAAGAAAGATAATCAGTTATACCTGAATTTTGTGCATTCCAGTTTAAACCGCCATTGGTCGTATTGCGTACAATCCCGTTTATACCAACAGCCCAGCCGCTGTTAACATTAACAAATGTAACTGCCATGAATCCATTTGAGTGATTACCGGTTTGATTTACCCATGTATTACCGTTATCGGTAGTTTTACGAATACATGAGTTTTCAGAAACAGCATAACCGGTGCTTGTGCCATTAATAAAACAGGCAGAATTATAATTTGGCAGATATTGCTGTGTTATCCATTGGGAAAATGATATACCGCTGAAGAGGGATAAAATAATTATTATTTTTTTCATGATAGTAATTTCATTGTTTATTCAATTATTTATTGATTTTTTACAAATCTATCCTAAAAAACCTGCTTTTAAAAAGAAAAATATTGAAATTTGTGAGGGTGAATACCGTTTTCAATAAGGTCAATAAATGTTGATATATTACAAAAAATGTATAAAATCTTAAATATTTAATCATTAATTTGTGAGGAATAATGTATAACTCTAAATTAATTAAAATATTACAGGTATTTACCCCTGCTGAACTCAAAGAGTTCAGAAAATTTATCGAAAGTCCTTTTTTCAATAAAGAAGGGAGCTACCTCATTAGATTTTTTGATGAGTTAAGAAAAGGGTACCCTGAGTTTACAGGTAAAGATCTTCAAAAAGAAAAACTCTTCAAAAAGTTGTATAGTGATAAAGTTTATAATGATACAACTATGCGTAAGCTAAGCTCAGGTATAATGAAGCTTATTGAAGAGTATTTAAGATACTCAGCCTTCCGTGATAATCCCGATACAGCGGATCTGTTATACATAAAAAAGCTTCGTGAAAAAAGAATTGAGAAACTCTTTGAAAGTGAGTCAGCGCTTCTTGAAAGAAAACTTTCTGTAATTGATAATTCAGTTGATAGCGATTACTTCAGAAGCAGGTATAAGCTTGAGCTTGAAAAAATTAATTTTTGCCTCGATTTCAATCACCTGATAAAAAAGCAGCAGGATTCAATGCAGCTTGTTCAAAACTATATTGTGTATGATTCACTTGTTAACCTGCTTGATATTGGTTTTAATATCCTTGTGGGCATAACAACAATGTACCAGGGTGAAAAGAACCTTGTACTTCAGATATTGGATAAAATTGATCTTAATTTGGTTGATAGTTTGCTTAAGAAAGAGAGTCCTGAGCTTTACCCTGTCTTTGAACTCTTTAGCAAGAGGTATTTAAGTTTTAAGAATTTTGATGATGATAATTCATATTATGAATATAAAAAAATAGCGTTCGATAATATGAGCCTGCTTACCTGGGAAAACCAGTTCACGGTTTTTATCAGCCTGCAGAATATATGTGTAAGAAAATTTGTGGAAGGTAAACGCTACTTTACAGGTGAACTGCACGAAGTACATATAGAAATGCTGAAGAGGGGATTGTACGTTCAGCAAAAAGGTGATTACATGAACATTCACACTTACAGGAACATCATTCTTACTGCCTCAAATCTTGGGAAGTTTGACTGGATACTGGATTTTATGGATGAATACTTAACAAAGCTTCTGCCTGAACAGCAGGAAAGTCTTAAGGCATGGACAAAAGCGCTGGTAATGTATAACAGGAAAGATTTTTCAGGGGC
>CAZQYL010000282.1:0-3555 GCA_964597425.1 uncultured Ignavibacteriales bacterium
CGAATACTCCGCAATGTTCATGTGTACCTCTGCCGGTTTTGCCTATGAATCCGCTTGCGTGACTATCATCAACAAATACCATAGCATTATATTTTTCGGCAAGCTCAACAATCTTATCAAGCTTTGCCAGGTCGCCATCCATGCTGAATGAACCATCGGTAATAATAAGCCTTACGCGTTTATCCTGGTGCAGCTTCAGCTTATCTTCCAAATGCGCCATATCAGAATGCTTGTAAGTATCCTGGTGGGCTTTGCAGAGGCGCATACCGTCAACAATTGAAGCATGCACAAGCCTGTCGGCTATCATTACATCCTGATCTGTGAGCACAGCTTCAAATACGCCGGCGTTTGCATCCATACATGATGGAAATAAAATTGTATCTTCTGTTCCTAAAAATTCAGTTAACCTGTGTTCAAGTGTTTTATGAATATCCTGTGTACCGCAAATAAAGCGGACTGAGGACATTCCGTATCCGCGTGAATCTAATCCTTCGTGTGCTGCTTTAATTACATCGGGGTGAGATGAAAGTCCGAGGTAATTATTCGCGCACATGTTGATCTCTTTTTTCTGCGCTGAACCGATAGGGAATTCAACTTCAATATCAGCGTTCTGGGGACTGAAAATAGCGCGTTCTTCTTTAAATATCCCCTGTTTCTTCAGCTCATCAAGCTGAGAGCCGTATATACTGCGTATATCCTGTGGATATGACATTTTTTATTTAACCTTCCTTTTGTTGAAAAGAATAAAACCGTAAAAACGGTTTACAGCAGTAACAGGCAAATTCCTGTGACCACGATTTTCGAATAAATTTAATTTACACCGAAACCTTTTAAAAGTTCAACAATATTGTTCACGCTGTCAAAAGCTTCAGGGGTAGCTTTATCATCGGGAATTGAAATACTGTATTTGGTTTCGAGGAATACTTTCAGCGATACCATTGAAAAAGAATCAACAAATCCGCCCGTAATTAATGCGGTATCGTATTTAATTTCTCTGTCATCACCATCTTCAAGGTATTCCTGTTTTACATAAGCAAGTACTATATCTTTAACGTTTTCCATTATATTTTTTAATTTAGTTTGATTTTACTTTATAATTTTACATATCATTTTCAAGAGTTGAAATATCGCCTATTTCTTCACCCCATTCCTTTGCTTTAAGAACGCGGCGCATTATTTTTCCGCTGCGTGTTTTGGGAAGTGATTTAACGAACTCAATTTCCTGCGGCATTGCGAGAGGCGAAAGTTTTTTGCGGATAAAGTTCATTATTTCAAGTTCAAGCATTTTGGTTTCTTCATGGCCGGGTTTAAGCGCTATAAAAGCCTTAACAACCTCCATGTTTATGTGGTCGGGTTTGCCAATAGCGGCTGACTCAGCCACAGCGGGATGCTCAAGTAATGCAGATTCAATTTCAAACGGTCCAACCAAATGACCAGCGGTATTAATAACATCATCATCCCTTCCTACGAACCAGAAATAACCATCCTCATCTATGCTTGCCCTATCACCGCACAGGTACCAGCCGTTAACGAATTTCTGGTCATAAGTTTCTTTCCTGTTCCAGTATGTACGGAACATTGCGGGCCAGCCGGGTTTAATGGCTATGATGCCTACAACACCTTTTTTATCAAAGTACTCGTGAGTGTTAATATCAACCAAACCCACTTCCATACCCGGGAAAGGTTTACCCATAGAACCGGGTTTTACCTTCATACACGGGTAATTGCTTATAACCATGCTGCCAGTTTCAGTCTGCCAGTAAGTATCGTGGAATTTCATTCCGAATACCTTATCGCTCCAGAGAACAGCTTCAGCATTCAATGGTTCACCTATGCTTGCAAGGAATCTGAGAGATGATAGGTCGTGTTTTTTAATGACCTCTTCGCCTTCTTTCATCAATGCCCTGATAGCTGTTGGAGCTGTGTACCATACTGTAATTTTATGTTTTTCTATGAATGAGTACCAGCCATCAGCTGTAAAGCCTGAATCAAGTACGCATTGTGTGATACCATTGGACCATGGTCCTATAATGCCATATGATGTGCCAGTAACCCAGCCCGGATCAGCGGTACACCAGTATATATCATCCTCTTTCAGATCAAGTGAGTACTTAGTTGTAATGTACTGTGAAATGATCGAATAATGTACATGCTGTGCGCCTTTAGGCTTACCGGTAGTACCTGAAGTATAATGCAGAACTGAGGGCGTTTCTGCAGTTGATTTGTATGTATGATAATGATCAAGCTTCGGAAGATTCTCAACGTCAAGAATATGCTCGCGGTCTTTTAAATGAAGCTCATCAGTTTGATCTACAATAATAATGTATTTCAGATACTCGGTATCTTTTAAAATATTGCGGATCTTTGGAAGATGTTTTTTCTGTGTGATAATAGCTGTTGTTTTGGCATCATCAAGCCTGGTTTCAAGTGACTCTGTGCCAAAGGCTGAAAAGAGCGGCTGTACTATAGCACCCATTTTCAGAATGCCCAGAAAGCCGAGATATAATTCAGGAACTTTATCCATGAACAGGCATACTCTATCGCCCGGTTTAATACCCATATTTTCAAGGTACCATGCAATTGAATTGGTATCAATTCTTAACTGGTCAAATGTCCATGTCTTTACATTGCCGCTGTGATCCTGCCATATCAACGCTTTTCTTTTGCCCATGCCAAGCCTGCAAATTCTATCAGAGCAGTACTCGCCGATATTAATAGTATCACCCGGCTTATAGCCAAGTTCTTCTTCAACAGATTTCCATGAAAAATTTTGTGCGGTTTCTTCGTAAGAGCTGATGTTGTGCATATAGTTAAACATGATAAAAACCTCCGGTTTTTTTGTTAAGTCAATTATTTACATATATCAACTATACAAAAATACCTGTATTGCAGGGTCAAAAGGTATGATTTAGGTCAGTTTTTAAAGAAAAATGATAAAAAACTTAAGTTCTGCCTATTAAGCCTAAATGTGTATTTTTGAAACTATCGCTGTATTTCAGTCCATAACCAAGGACCCTATCAAAGCTTGAATGTGCAAACAGAATAATGCCGGCAAACATGAGTACCGGAATACTTAAAAATGTACCCGCAAGATAGCAAGCAACTGCAATGCTTTTATGATGGGTAAAGTTATATGTAAACGCCCCGGTTTTGGCATTTACAAGATACCCGAGCATGCCAATATCGGGAGCCAGGAAAAATAAAGCAAAAAGCCACCAGCTGTAATCCAATTGGGCATAAAGATAAATTGCAAGCAAAAGCATTGCAAGCTCTTCAAGTTTAAGTATGAATTTCATTAATTATTATCACCTTTATTTTTAAAACCCGCCATTCTTATCAGCATGAACATCTGTCCCCGTGTATGTGCTTCATGCTCGATAAGATGATATAATATCCACTTGGGCGTGAATTCTTTTGACTTTTCCTCACCGTTATGGGTCCACCTCATATAAACTTTAGTTTCAAGATCTTCATCTGAAATAGATTCAATATATTCATATACTTTAGCCCTGCATTTTGACATGGTTTCAAGATATTCATCAATTTCAATAATTT
>CAZQYL010000283.1:0-3553 GCA_964597425.1 uncultured Ignavibacteriales bacterium
TCCGTGAGCAGGGCAGGGGACCCAATGAGCCCGGCAGGCTGAAAGCTATTAAAGCAATCGGCTGGTATGTTGATGAATATAACATGGCGCAGGTGTCCATCAATCTGGATAACTATACCATAACACCACCGCACATTGTGTTTGAAGAGTGCGTAAAGGATGCAAAAGTATTGAACCTTGCGGCTGCGGGCAGTGAGCTGGTTGGTTTGATTCCGCTTGAAGCAATGCTTATGGCGGCTGAGTATTACATAAAGAAAGAGAACCTATTCATTGTTGATGAAAAGCAGAAGATAAGGCTTGTTGTTGAAAGGCTTGGTTTGAATTCAGTATCACCGTTTAATCCTGAAAAAAGAATTATTGAATATATGATTGCCGAAGGCGGAAGTGAACCTCTTGCATCAATGTCCGTAAGGAGTTTTGTTGAGCTTGTCGGCGCGCGTTCATCAGCACCTGGCGGCGGAAGTGTTTCAGCGCTCATCGCTTCTATGGGCGCAGGGTTGGGAGCCATGATGGGATGGATGAGCTACGGTACAAAGAAATTCGAACATCTTGATGCTGATATGAGAAAGCTCATTGCGCCATTGCATGTGAATATGAAAAAACTTATCCCGATGATCGACGCCGATACTAACGCTTTCAATGATTACATGACGGCAATGAAACTGCCCAAAGATACTGAAGAGCAGAAAAAGCTCCGCACGGGACTCATGCAGGATGGACTGAAGAAGGCTATAAACGTTCCGCTTGGAGTAATGAGAACCGCCGATGAATGCTGGCCGTATATGATAGAGCTTGCCAAAATTGGTAATGCAAGTTCGGCAAGTGATCTTGCCGTTGGCGCGAAGTCGCTTGAAACCGGAATATGGGGCGCTATGAAAAATGTTGAAATTAACATGGGGCAGATTGATGACGAAAAGTATAAAACCGCCGTGTTAAAAGAAGCTGGGGAGATAATGAAACACGCGGAAAAGAATCTTGCTGAGGTTGAGAAAATTTTAAACGGCAGGAATTAGAGATTTATTGAAGCCTGCAGAATATCCGCATGTAAAGATATGCTGTATAAGCAGTATCAGAGAAGCTGATCTTACCATAAAATACGGCGCAAGCGCCATTGGACTGGTTGGTAAAATGCCAAGCGGTCCGGGCGTGATAAGTGATGAGCTTATCGCTGAAATTGCCGCCGGTGTTCCCGGAGATATAGATACGTTTCTTTTGACCAGCGAAACTACCGCGGAAGGAATAATCAATCATCACAGGAAAGTTAATACCTCTACAATTCAGATAGTTGACAGAATTGATACCGAAGCATACCTTACTCTGCGGAATGAACTTCCGGCAATTAAGCTAGTACAGGTTATTCATGTAATGGATGAAAACTCAGTAACTGAAGCGGCAATGTACGCTGAATATGCCGATGCGCTGCTGCTGGATTCAGGTAACCCTGGCCTTGCTGTGAAACAGCTCGGCGGTACAGGCAGAACCCATAACTGGGAGCTGAGCCTGAAGATTCGCGAAGTCGTAAATGTTCCTATTTATCTTGCCGGGGGTATAAATCCTACTAATGTTAAGGATGCATTTAATTATGTAAGACCCTACGGCATAGACCTCTGCAGCGGTGTGAGATCAGCTGGCAGGTTGGATGAAGCTAAGCTGAAGGAATTTTTTGACGAAGTAAAGAAAGTGAAATCAGTATAACATTATTATCATATCAAGAAGTTTATTATAATATTCGCTTTGATGTTAACTGTGCTTCTTGCCATAGGGGCATTGTATTACTTTTATTTTTTACCCAAAAAAACACTTATAGTTAAATCCATTCTTCCTTCAGGTTCCGTATCTGACTCGATAGTTGTATACAAATCAGAAAGAAAATTATTGCTATATTACAGGAGCAAACCAATGAAAACTTACAGCATATCACTGGGCGATAGCCCGGTTGGGCATAAGGAAAAAGAGGGTGACGAAAAAACTCCCGAGGGTTTGTATAACATCAGCGGGCGGAATCCCAACAGTAAATATCATTTATCTCTCAGGATATCTTATCCAAATGAACAGGATAAACTGAACGCTGAGAAGAATGGCTACTCACCGGGAGGTGATATTATGATACATGGTTTGCCTAATTCAACCGGATTTCTGGAGGAGTATTATACAAGCAACGACTGGACGGACGGCTGTATTGCTGTGACTAACGAAGAGATAGAAGAAATTTGGGGTGCAGTCAAAGACGGGACACCGATATTTATAAATAAATGAAAGCAACATCATGCCAACAAAAATAACTGTTACAAAGAATGCAAGCTATCGTATTGAATGCGAAGATATGGAAATCTATGATGCAAACGGGAATAAATATGACCTGGCAGGAAGGACAACTATTGGACTTTGCCGCTGCGGGCAGAGCAATAAAAAGCCGTTCTGTGACGGCTCTCATAAAGCCTGCGGGTTTGAATCAGAAGTAACAGCATATGCGCTGGAACCGAAGAAACAGCCTTAAAACGGGTTTATTTACTGCTTCCTTGTATACATGATCTGCCAGTTCTGAGCCCATGTGGCGCCATTATCTGTTGATGATTCCCAGTTCCACGTAAAAGAATCCTTTGTAATATCGGTAAAAACCATTCTTTGGATTATCTGTTTACCTTCTTTATTTGTAACAGAACGCTGCATTACCATATTCTTCCCGTCCATACCGCCTGTGAAATCAAGATAAGCCCCGCTGTTATCAACCCAGGTCTGCTGCCATATCTTTTTATTCGGATTATACATTGAAAGGCTTCTGCCAACGAATGTCTTATCATCAGTAGAAAAATTTTCCTCAATTACACAATCGTTCATACCCTTTGTAATAATATTCTCTCCATACTGTGCCTTGTTTTCTGTATCAAGCCACTTAGCCTGCCATTTGCCCACCCAGAAATCAAACTGCGAAGCTTCGGGGGAACTGCATGGCTTATCATTTGTCTGCGCATGCGTTACTGCAATTGATAGCGTTACTGCCAGAATGATCATTACAGCCAAAGCTGCTTTATAAGTTATTTCCATTATTATATTTATTAAGATAAGCGCCTGTTAATAAATCAAGCCTGGCTAAATATTAGCTTTACTTGACCGCCCTCGTTGCATAACAGGCGCTAATTAGTTTTATTTTATTACTATTAATTTTTTTGTATCAGTAAAATTGCCGGTGCTTAAAGTATAGAAATATACTCCGCTTGTGATATTTAATGCGTTGAAATCAGTTTCGTATTCACCGGCAGTAAGCTCACTGTTAACCAATTCTGTGACGAGCCTGCCTGTAACATCATAGACAAAGAGCTTCACATTCGAATATTCCGGAATGGAAAACCTTATCTTAGTTACAGGATTAAACGGGTTTGGATAATTCTGCTCCAGCCTGAATACGTTGGGCAACTGTGTACCAACCTGGCTGATGCCTATAACAACTTCGCTTAATCCCTGTCCTTCAATTAATTTGTAGAATTTATTGGGCGTAATATTGGCGAAAACCTGTGTTAACCCACCGCCCCATTTCACTATCATTGAATCAATT
>CAZQYL010000284.1:0-3546 GCA_964597425.1 uncultured Ignavibacteriales bacterium
AGTATGGAAATTTTTGCTAATATTTACAAAATTAACGAATTTTTGATAAATTTTCAATTGCCAAATTTATACGAAATTTTATAAAAATATAAAAAAAAGGAACAGATAAACTGTTCCTTTTGTATCGAATATTTTAAGATCCAGCTACTTTACTAGAACCATTCTTTTTACCTGCATTAAGCCTTCACCTTCAAGAGAATAGAAATAAATGCCGGATGCCAGGTTTGAACCGTCAAAATCAACACTGTATTTACCCGGATCAAAGTTTCTGTCTGCAAGTACATAAACTACTTCGCCCAAAGTATTATATATCTTCATTTTCAGGTTGCTTTTCTGAGGAACATCAAAATTTATAATAGTACTCGGATTAAAAGGATTCGGGTAGTTATTATAAAGTAAATATGTGCCAGGAATATTGCTGCTTATCTGGGTTATTCCAATTGTTGATCTTTTCAGGGTTAACAGGTATGAACCAGAAGATATTACGGTATCTACGCCATTTGTTGCAGCTGCTCTCCAGGAACATCTTACAGAATCTCCGGTATAGCCAATAATTGAACCCAAACTGTCAAGGAAGCTTTTTCTAAGTGATATCACTGTATCAAGACCGCCGTTATTGCTGGTGTAAGTGTATTCTGCACCAGCTCCAAGTTTTTTAATCTTATACATGTATTTTATAGAATTTCCTGTCGCGGAAGTTCCCCAAACAAAATTAGTGGTTGATAGGTCCTGTGCAGAAACTACAATTGTAGTGTTCGTTGGCGGAGATATCAATTGAAACGCACTTAACGGCAACCCTGCAACTTTTATATAGTTTAGCAATGTATAAGTATTTGAACCGTACTGGTTCGTTGCAGTCAAAGTGACCGTGTATGCTCCTGTCTGCGAATAGTTTATATTTGTCGGATTTTTTACATTTGATGTTGGGGGGGTACCACCAGGAAAGCTCCAGCTCCACGAAGTAGGTACATTTATTGAAAGATCATAAAAATTGATGTTACCTCCTCCAATTGGAAGATTGGAAGTATCAGAAGTAAAGTTTGATACAGGGGCAACTCCTGTCAATGCAGGAATACCATCCAGTGTATTTACATTTGAGTTTGTCGGGTCAAGCCAATCTTTCAACTGGTTTCCGGCTGATCCACCATAGCCCCATGATTGTGAGAGTTTTCCGAATACTTTGTAAACAGCTTGAGGATTCTCGCATTGTGAAGTTACTCCTCCCAAATTCTGTCCTACAACTCTTTTATTCTGGTCATACAACGGACAGCCTGATGAACCGCCTTCAGTCATACCATAATCCCATGTAACCTGCCAAAAACCATTTACCAGCCTGCCTCCGAATCCGTTTGAATTGGAAGCCGGGTTGTTATCAATAGATATCTTTTTATTTGCACCGCCCGGATGGTGAATCGCAACCTCGTTAGTCGGCTGATTACCGCTTTTGTCCCATCCGTTAAAATATCCATTAAATGCGGCCGGTAACGTTCCGTTCAGAAGTACCAGTCTGAAATCCGTAGCATAATTTGCAGCCTTTAAAGTACAGCCGGATATTGTCTGCGATAATGAACCAGCTGATCCATAACAAGTGGGATTTTCGTAATTAAAAAAGAATACCATGCTTGAGTGATTATCAGGTGCGCAGTGTTCTGCTGTTAAATACAGTAAGCTTCTATCTTGAGCGGTATTATTGATAAGTGAACCGGTGCAGAGATAACCGCTTCCGCCCTGTATGAATGTAATTCTAGTAACTGAACGTTTCTGTTCTACCCAAGGCGCACCAATTGGACAATTTATATTTATATTGCAGGTCAGTTCAGCTGCATTCAGCAAACCGTAAATATCCTTGTAAGCATGAACAACCTGTGAGATGTTGAGTTTTCCCTTATTCTTTGAATATTGAGGCTCATAGTATTCCAATACCGTAGTTTCACCTCTTGTAGGTGCTGTTGAAAAATACTTATCAGATGTATTGTTCAATTCTGAAAACGCGCCCAATAATTCACTTTTATCTTCGTTGTAAAGATAAAGCAAGGCACCTCTTGGCATAAAAAACTCCTTATAGAACAGGTTTATTGATTCAGCATTTTCTGACCTTATTGCAAGTCTCCATACTCTGCTGCCGTCAGGTAGTTCATACCAGGTACCCGAATTGTTCAGATCGTAATTTACTTCAAAAACTTTGCCATACCTGTATGGAACATCTGTAAAAGCAGAATTAACCCTGTCTTCATTGATCATACTTTCAACGTCAAACACGGGCATTTGTTTTACTTCGATATTTTTCCCCAGATCAGTTAATGAGCTCAGTGGAAGTCCGCCTGAATTGACCTGTGAAAAAACAGCTGCCTGAATCAACAACAGTAATAACATGAGGTTTGATGCAAAGAAAAGTTTTTTGTTCATAAATTTAAATTAAATTATAAATTATTCAATTTGTTTATACCTTTAATGCGATCTGAAATTAGCAATAGTGAACAATATATAACAATTTATTTACTAAGAAAATCCATTTTCATAAATTTTTGGATATAAAAAAAGCCGTATTCGAACGGCTTTTTAAAACTAATTTGAATATATATCTACTTTTTATAATTTTTCATTATGTCTTCCATCTCTTTGGTCTTATCTTTCAGGTCCTGCAGATTCTTGCCGCCATCTTTCATATTCTTCATATCTTCAAGCATATTTGTCATATCCATATATTTTACATCTTCAGGCGCTTTGAACATATCATCAGTAACTTTAACGTCCTTTTCGAATTTCGTTGCTTTCATGTACGTTTTCCCGTCTGCTGTACCCATTCTCAATGGTACAGTTTTTTCATAAAGACTCACTGTAAAGTTCTTTTCTTTGTGTTTATATATTTCACATTTATACCCAAGGATCTCTTCATCACCGATCTTCTCCATCTGGTCAATGTAATCACGGAAAGAATTCACATCTACGTTATCCTTTGTATCGCTGAATTTCTTTTTATCGAACTTCATTCCCATTTTAACGCCTGCAATATCTGTAACGGTGTAAACTATATCGCCTCCGTCAAAAAAGGCCGTTGCAGAGAATTTTTTTCCATCTGCATCAAATGTACTTGTTGACCGGCATTTATTGCCGTTATATACCGCATTCACTGTACCATTGCCCTTTTCTCTTCCGGTAACTTCAAACTCAACCATGAACGGCTTATCTTTGGAAAACGAAGATTTATCTGTTGATTCTTTTGTATCAGTTTTTTTATCATCAGATTTTGAAGTTGAATCATCTTTTTTACCACATCCGGATAAAAACGAAATTGATAAGACTATAATGAACAAAAAACCTAAAAATGACCTTACATCAATTATTTTTTTCATATCAGAAATATTAAATTGTTAATTGTTTATTTTATTTGCTATAAAGCGGACGAATGATGTAATCTATAGGATCAACAAGTCCAGCTTCCTGAAATCCTTTAAGCCTTAAAGCACATGAATCACATTCGCCGCAGGCTCTATCTTCATTCTTATAACATGACCAGGATAGTTTGAAAGGAGCATCAAGTATAGC
>CAZQYL010000285.1:0-3519 GCA_964597425.1 uncultured Ignavibacteriales bacterium
GTACTTTAAATAAAAGCTTAAGCAGCTGAGCCCAAAGATCAAATGTAATTGTTGCGCCAATCCCGATAATAGCAGCTCTTAGCAGTACAAAAATCAAATTATCCATTTCTCACCTGATTAGTATTTTCTTTGCCGGATATAAAGCCAATCATCATATCAACAAATGGAACGCCTGCAAAGACTATCCACGGTACAAGAGAAAATGTTAGAATAAAAGTTCTAACGTATAACGGCAATACAGAAAGCGGTTCACCAAGCAAATAAAGAAACAACGTGATAGATGGATAAATAACAAGCCAGATCTTAATTGACGCGATCATTTTCATTTTTGTTTTCATTTCCGTCCCTTTTTAAATTTTAAATACTTTTTAATGCTCACAAATATAACCAGAGATTAAATTTCTTAAATAGGACGAAAATGTAATTATATAGGACTTATTTAAATTTCTCCCTGAAAGATTTTGGAGTAACGCCGGTATGCTTTTTGAAGAACCTGATAAAATAGGATATATCTTCATAACCAAGCAGATATGCTACCTGGTTTACCTGGCTGGCAGTAGCAAGCAGGTTTCTTTTTGATTCCAAAATGATGTGTTCATTTATCAGCTGAGAACATGTTTTACCGAGAGAGGCCTTTGTTATGGAATTGAGCTGGTAAACTGTAAGCTTCATCATATCTGCATATTCGGAGACCTGTTTTTTTTGGGCAATATGAGTTTCTAAGAGCTCAAATAATTCATCTATCCGTTCTTGTGCATACAGGCTGCTATCCCGGCTGCTATTTTTGCTTTGCCGTTGCCTTATAAGCTCAATGAAGAAAATACCAAGCTCAGCCTTTATGATTTCCTTATACCCCGCCTTCCTTTCTGTATACTCCTCATATACAGTATTCAGAATGGTAAATATTCTTTTGATACCCGCAAATGAGGGCTGACAAAAGTTTTTAGTGCAGGCAGTTCGTAAAAGCCGGGTTGACGATTTTTCTTTGTGTAAATAGAATCCATTATTAAACTGCATGAGGTAGCCGGTACTTCCAGATTTAAGCAAGAGCTGATGTACCTGCCCGGGACAAAGAAAGAAAACCGAGTTATCAATTATCTTGTACTCCTTGAAATCAACAACATGCTGACCTTTTCCCTTTTTAAGAGCCAGAATAAAGTAATGGTCATGCCTGTGTAATTCCTGTACCATATCTTTTCCTGCAAGCATTTGTTTTACTTCGCGAATACTGAAATTTTCCGATAGATCAGGTTCCTTTTCAGTTCTTATTTGCCTTATTGGAATTTTATTCATCATAAAATGTTGTCTTCATTGTCACTTTTTGTTACAATCACGTTAGCTTCATTCCCTGTTCAATTCAGTTATCCATAGCAATTAAGTATTCAAAAGATCTATGAGCCACGCAGTATCTTATCCATCTTCCTGCCTTTGGCAAGTTCATCAACAAGTTTATCCATGTATCTTGCCTTCTGCGTTAATGGATTTTCTATCTCCTCAACGCGGTACCCGCAGATAACACCTGTAATCAAATGAGCATTTCGATTCAGTTTAGCACGCTTAAAAAATTCTTCAAATGTGACTTTTTCCTTTATAAGCTCCTGCAGCTTTTTATTATCAAAGCCTGTTAACCACTTTATGACCTCTTGTAATTCTTCCTCTGTTCTGCCTTTTTTTTCCACTTTCGCAAGATAATACGGATATACGGAGGCGAATGTCATTTTCGCAATACGCTCATTTTGTTTGCCGGAAGTATTCATGACTTCAATTATATTGTTATACTCTTATGCTCCAAATTTACAAAATGCGGTAATTTAATGCAATGAAACCATAGTTTATGTTTCAAGATGAAAATGATCATACTGTAACTACAAAACAAATTCGCTTAATTTTATTTGGTGACTTTAAGCCTGACTGGCTTAGACAGTTAATCGAAAGGATATAACCAAATGCTAAAGGTGAACTATTTACAATTATTAGATAAGGAAAGTAATTTCATTTAAAATCGCCTCATTTACGACGATTTACTTTTCTCTTTGTGATCATTTTTCAATTGCTGGCTGTTCATGTGTCATACAGTGAATACCCCCGCCTCCTCTGTTAATGCTCAAAGTATATATTTGAATTATTTCCCGTCCTGGAAAAAGCTGTTCGAAAATATCTTTAACTTCCTCATCTTTTTGTTTTTGACTCTTGGTCATACCCTCTACCCAGTATTTCGGGATCAGTACCACTTTATTGCTAACAAAGTAATTCGTATAACTTGCTGCCGGTACCCTGTATATTGTATCTCCAATTCCGAAGCCAAATTGTCCAAACTCTTGTAAACTATTGTTGTTAACAACATGAGTATATTTCAATTGTTCTATATCCGGCATGGGTATGCGGTGAATAATTAAATTCCTGCCATCCAGTGTTTTTGCATTCTGCAATATCCTGTAATTTTCCTCTAGCATATAATAATTTATGCTGTCTACGGGGCTTTCCTTTATATATTCATCCCGAATATATGGGAGGACAACCGTACTATCATTCACAAACCGGCATAATTCATCAATGTGCCTGTTTGCTCCTCCGCCAAAATAGTTCTTGTAAAATGGTCCGTAATTTTTGAATGTAATATCTTCAATTAATCCCTCCTTTAACCATATTATTTTCTTTGCACCAAGTGTTCTGTATAGTTCATTTTCAATTTCCCGGAGGGTTTTACCGGGATTTCTTTGGATTGCCATTTCCTGAATGATCATAAAAGTACCATTACCATTTGATTCAATTCCCCCGGCTTCAAAAACAAAATCGCTTTTTACCGCAGGCAGCTGTAATTGTTCAGCTAATCTTTCATCATACTCTCCAATACGCTTCACATCATCAGGAATCGGTTCACCCAGCAAATCAGGATATACTCCATATAAAGAATATTTAAAACAAACTATCTTTAACTCAAATTTATTCTTTATGAAAAATAGGGGGTCCCTCGTCCAAAAGTCAGTGAACGCGTCTGTGTGAAAATGGATTTTGGATAAATCAATATCATAACTCAGCAATTTTGCTTTGATTTTATCACTTAAAGAATCCGCGGGGATATTTAATGTGATAGGAATCTCAGGCTGCAAAGCCTCTATGACTCTGCAAAGCACAGAATCCCTTCGCTCGCTCCCAAACCACGCCAGATGCACTCTTTCCTGTTGTTCCCATTCCGCGGGAAGATAGAACTCAGAACCACGCTCCTGTGCAAAAGAGCAAATAGTTGTAAGTATAAATATAAAAAATAAATGTATGAATCTTATCATAATTCGGTTATATTACTTTTTCTCAAATCCATATTTTACTGCCTCTTCAAGTATAGCAATATTGATATCTTTCAATGTTTTAAACTTAATGCAATAACCCGTCACACTAGCTTTGCCGAGTTTTTTCCCATACGTTTTGGCTAAGTATGTCTTATCACTTTTACCCATTATATAAACTGAGATACCCGATGTATTTGCACTCAAACCAATTTGATAGAACTCCCGTGTCTTT
>CAZQYL010000286.1:0-3518 GCA_964597425.1 uncultured Ignavibacteriales bacterium
TATCGGGATGGTAAGGAGTAGTAAGCACAAATCTGATCTTTCCCTGTTCAAGAAGGTAAGAAGCTCTTTCGCGGTTACCGGTTTCGAGACCGCTATATCCTGTAAGCTTGAATCCCATAGCGTATTGGTAGTATACGGCAGATTGTTTTGCATTCCCACAATAAAACTCAATGTGATCCCAATTTTTTAAAGGTAAAAAATCCGCTGAATTGCCGGCGGATGCAGCTTTTTTTTCGGTTGCCAATGTATCCATTATAATTTATTTTTAAATTTCACAAATATAAAAAATTAAGAAGTCAGATAATACCCTATTTACAGTTAATATTTATCACTAACAGTGTCCCTTTTTTAGACTTTTTTGTGAACAAATCATCGCATATCTTACTTTTTTAAAATTAACAAAGAGGAAAAATGAAAAAACTTATCATACTGTTTTTTTTAGTATTATCAACAATTTCGATCAATTCTCAGGTAACAAAGCTTTTTGAAAGCTTTGAGACCTCAGTTCCGCCTGCAGGCTGGAGAGCAATCAACGTTACAGGCGCTAATGTATGGAACAGAGTTACTGCTCCGCTTATTGCTTCTTTTGGAACAAATAATGCAAAACATGGAACAGCTGTTGCATTTATAGATTACCAGGCACCAACAGGAGAAGATTGGCTTATTACTTCAAAAATTAACGGAATTGTAGCCGGTGATTCAGTTGTATTCTGGCTTATAAAACAGTTCAGCGATGGTCCATATCCCTATGATTCATTGCTTGTAAGGGTTTCAACTACAGATTCAAACCAGGCAAGTTTCACACAATATGCAGGTAAAGTTTGTGTACACTGTATTCCTGTAGGTGCAACAGAAATCATCTGGAGAAGATACAGCTTCCCGCTCACAACATGGGCCGGACAGAACATCTTCCTTTCATTTGTTCATAAAGATTCAGACGGACATGGAATGGTTTTAGACAGCGTTGCAGTTTTTGGCAATCCTGCTACTGGAATTTCACAGGATCCTAATGTAATTCCTACAAAATTTGAATTGTATCAGAATTATCCGAATCCGTTTAACCCGGTTACAAAGATCAAATTTGATGTACCTAAATCAGGATTTACCACATTGAAAGTTTATGATGCAACAGGTTCAGAAGTATCAACACTTGTTTCAGATGAACTTGCTACAGGTAAGTATACAGTTGATTTTGACGCATCAGATCTATCAAGCGGTATTTACTATTACAGGCTTGAATCAGGCGGACAGATAAAGACCAACAAAATGAGTTTGGTAAAATAATTCTGCATAATTTTAACTTATTCACAGCCTCTGCAAATGCAGAGGCTTTTTTATTTTTAATATCTTTGAATATTTGAACATTAATTGATAATTTTGTAAATTAATCAATTATAATAATATAATTGGCAAAACTGAGAGTATTTCTTTCGCTTAATCCCGATGAAGGCGTTATTTCTGAACTGGAAAAGATCCAGATCAGGTTAAAGGAAATGTATTTAGAGCATAACATCAGATGGGAAGATCCGGAGAAATTCCATTTGACTCTCAGGTTTTTGGGAGATATTGATGAAGCTGATTTGGCTTCACTTGCTGAAACACTCAAAAGGCTGAAATTTGATTTTGAATCTATAATCTTCGAAACAGACAAAGTTGGTTTTTTCCCTGAAAGTAAGTACCCGAATGTAATTTTTGCCGGCCTGAAGGAAACAGGGAACAATTCTGATATTCTTGTGGGTTTTATAGACAGAATAATTTACAATTTTGGTGTGAAACCTGATAAAAGGTTCATTCCGCACATAACACTGGGCAGATTCAACAGAAGCAAAAGAATAAAAGTAACTGAACCTTTGGATGCAGCGATCAGTAGATTCACCGTGGAATACGATTCCTTTTGCTTAATGCAGAGCAAGTTAACCCCGGCGGGATCGGTATACGAAACAATAAATAAAATTAATTTCAGGAAATAAAAATGCCATTTTACGAATACCAATGTTCAAACTGTGGACACACTCTTGAGGAACTTCAGAAGATGAGTGATGAGCCGCTGAAAAAATGTCCCAATTGCGGGAAAAATACACTGCAAAAATTGATAGGCACCGGAGGAGGATTGATCTTCAAGGGCAGCGGTTTTTACCTGACAGACTATAAGAAGAAATCTCATTCAGAAAGCAAATCCGTTAAATCACCCAAAACTGAAGTAATAGATACAACTTCTTCAGAAAATAAGCCATCAGCACAAACGTCTAAAGAACAAAAAACGGGCGATAAACCGGCATCAACCAAGAAAGTTAAAAATAAATAATGTACTCAGTAGAATTTAATAAACTTCCGAACTTCAATAACCTGTTCCTTGATTACATTTCTTCAGCAGATGAAGATAATGCAAAATTAAAGCCTTTCTTCAATGCAATGTTCAGGGAAAACGAAGACATTTTTAAAATTGTTGATGAGAAAATTCACAATTACAATACAAGCAGGTATTTTGATAAGAATGTACTTATAGATATACTGAAAAGACAGAATGTAACTTACGGGGGTGATGAATACACTGCGGCAAATATTGAGCTGCTTGTAAATGATAGTACTTTTTCAGTTGTTACCGGGCAGCAAGTTGGGCTTTATACAGGTCCCTTCTATACAATTCTCAAAACTATATCAGCTGTTAAACTTGCAAAAGATCTGAAGGAACGGTTCCCTCAATTCAATTTCGTTCCGGTTTTCTGGCTGGAGTCAGAAGACCATGATATTGATGAAGCAAACCATACATATTTGATTGACAGGCAGAATGAACTTGTTAGAGTGGGGTTTGATCAGGAAAATACAAATGATGATGAAGGCGCAAAACGCAGTACACCGCCTGTTGGTTCAATTGTATTCGGAGAAATGATAAACAGTATTAATGAGCAGTTAAGAAGCTCGTTGATAGATACTGATTTTAAGGATAAGATAATGAACATGGTAACCAAACATTACCGTGAAGGCAACGATTATAAAACCGCATTTGCAGGTTTAATGAATGATATATTCAAAGGATACGGTGTTGTATTCATTGACCCATCTGACCACGAAATAAAACGGCTGCTTATTCCGGTTTTTGAAAAAGAACTTACCAGTTCACCAAAGTTGTGCGAAACAATTATCACTCAAAGCGCTGAGCTTGAAAAAAATTATGATATCCAGGTTAAACCCAAGGTTATAAATATGTTCTTCCTGCACAACAATAACAGGCTGCTTATCGAACCAAGGGATGGCGGAAAATTCGCGCTCAGGAATTCAAAACGAAGATTTGAAAATGAAGAATTGCTTAATTTGCTCCAGGAAAACCCTGAGTTATTCAGTCCGAATGTTGTTTTAAGGCCAATATGCCAGGATTACCTTTTGCCGACTGCTGCGTATATAGGAGGACCCGGAGAGATATCATATTTCGCTCAGTTCAAGCCTGCTTACAGGCATTATGATATAACAATGCCGGTAATTTACCCGAGAGTTTCAGTCAGTATTATTGAAGGAAAGAT
>CAZQYL010000287.1:0-3515 GCA_964597425.1 uncultured Ignavibacteriales bacterium
ATGTAGAGACGCGATACTCGCGTCTCATTTTTTTAAAGAGACGCATGTAATGCGCCTCTACATATCGAAGGATTATTATATGTTTCACTCAATGTCCTTCTGCCACTTCTTGTTTTAAGGCATTACACTAAGAGGCAAAGAAAATGAAACAGTAATTTCCTACAGAACCATATTAGTTATAATTTTTTTTGGTCGTTTTGCTCCGCGTGATACACCTGCAATACCGAGCTTGTCAGAACGTGTACTTTTCATTTCAATTGCCTTGTTTTCTTTATACGGAAACGTGACATTTTTCCAGGAAAAATTGATGCCGGTTATTTCTTCAATAAAAGAAATCGGAACCTGGTACGTTTTTTTATCTTTGAAAGTGATATTTTCGAAGAAGTCATCTGTTGTAGCTGCCTTTATTTTTTTGGTTTTTCTAACCAGCCCGTCTTTTATCAAAAAATTTTCCTGGCTCATAACAAATCCCACTGCATGCAATCCTTTGCCCTTTTTATTCCAGACAATAACTTTCCAAAAGAGGTTCGGAACCTGAATATCTTCATTGTTTACTTTAGTGATAAATACGGGGTCATTTATATCAAGCACCGGTCCAATAAAAAGATTGACCCTTTGTTTTGTTCCTTTTGCCCCATTATGAAGCACGTTTACTTCCAGTTCTCTCCAGATACCGCCATTGAGCTTATGAACCTGAGGTACTGAATTCGTATAATGAAAAGTATCCTGATCAGCTTTAAAAGCGGCATCATGTCCCGCACCCCAGGCAGGATATTCACGTGCAACCATATGACCTTTATCAAAATCGCTTTTTTTTGCTTCGTACAGATTCGCTCCCCATGAGTATTTTTCCGCTCTTGGATCGTCCCGCCATGAATTTTTTCTTGCTGTATCTACGAAGGCTTTCCCGTCTATATTGCACGCAGCAAGCAAAGGGAATTTTCTTTTCTTATGAAGAACCACGCTGAAATTATAATATGGGATTTCAAAATCGCTTCCTTTTTTTATAGAAGCTTTAAATAAATTTTTTACTCCCGCAAAATCCGGAAGTGATAACTTCACAGATGATGTAATGAAGTTCTGTGTATAACCTTTTCTGTCTCCGTAATCTTCTTTTTTTGCAAGATCGGACAAAGATTTTTGTTTTATATTTTTCATTTTTCTGTAAATTATTTTGTTTTTACTTTTTTATTTATTTCAACATATTTAATACCCTCAATTTTCAGTTCTTTCGGGTCAATGTTTGCAGGTGCCGAGCCTGAAATAACACCAATCAATGGCAGAATGTTTTCAATACGGCATCCCATATTAGTCAATTCACCGGCAATTTCTTTTATCTCGCCGATTTTTTCTTCTCTAACTTTTAAAACAAAGCTTATTCTGGAAGCTTTCATGTTATTTTATTTATTTTTTGAAAGGTGCCTGTACCAAACCGGCGCCAACATCGCTTGATCTTAAATCCAGTCTTCTTGCGTTTTGAATAAGATACATCCAGATATCAGAAGGCGTTGCATCCGGACTTTCTTCCCAATACAGGGCGGCAATTCCGGCTGTAAATGGAGTTGCCATACTTGTTCCGCTTATTATATTATACTTTTCAGGGCTTACCCAGGAGCTGTAAATATCAACTCCGGGGGCTGCTATATCAACCTGCCCGCCGTTCTTATTTATTCCGCCGCAGGAAAAATCCGCAACTTTCAGTGAGCTATCCAGGGCAGCAACAGCCATTATCGAAGGGCAGTTAGCCGGATGACCGACTGGTGAAATTTTTCCGGATCTTCTGTGGCTTTCATTACCTGCTGCTGCAATAATTATTGCGCCGTTCTTGTTAAGTTTTTTTGCAATTTCTTCATAAATATCTGAATATTTTTCACCTTTTCTTACCTCTGCACCCAGAGACATAGAGATTATCCTGCATTTGTTTTGCATCGCCCATTCCATGCCTGCAAGAATTCCTGCATCTGTACCTGAACCTTCATTTGAGAGTACCTTGCCGATATAAATTTCAGCAGCAAGAGCTGTGCCATACCTTGTCTTTGTTTTTTTATTGATATTTCCGCATGAGACACCGGTACAATGAGAGCCATGACCATTACCGTCATTTACAGCCTCACCGTTTATAAATGATTTCGATTTTATGTTTCTGCCCTTAAAATCAGCATGCTTAAGATAAAACCCTGTATCAAGAATTGCCAGCCGGATATTCCTGCCTGTGAATTTTGAATCAAAAATTCCGGTAGCATGAACTCCCCACATAGCTTTTTTGTCATCCTTATAAGTCTTATTCTTTACCGCTGATTTTTTTGCAGGTGATATAGCATATACATATCTTTCCGGTTCTGAATAAAGGAAGGTATTTCTTGTGGCCGTGGCACTAGTAAGCATTGAGACCTTTCGGTTACTTTCTTCATTAACAACCGCTACCCCGAACTCTTCAAAAATAATTCCGTCCGCTTCTTCAAACGCACTTCTGAAGTTCTCTATCTTATTGCCAAAATCGCTGATGCCAGCCAGCCTGAGTGAGGCAGTTCTGGCTTTTGAACTTATTGAAGTATGTGAAGCTTCAGGGTTAAGTTTTACAAGTTTTTTACCTGTAAAGCGTGGTTTGCTGCCAAGAGTTCTTGCTTTATTTTTCATGATAGTGAAAGTTAAGTTTACGGTTCGGTTAACTTATTAATAGCTTTGCGGTTTTAAGACAAAAAAAGGTAAAGCCCCGGTTAATCCGGAACTTTACCCTCTACGCGCGTAGAGTAATATAATAAATTTTTTATACTATACAAATATTAAAACAAGAGTACAAAAGCTATTTAATTCTTTAAATTTTTAGATATAAATTGAAAATTATAGTATAATACTATATATTTTACTTTCGGTGAAGAGATTTAAAGTTGTAGTTACTTTTTTTGTTTGTGGTGCCTGGCTATAAGTCTTTATGTATTCACCGGAAAAAAATATAAAACATAAACTACGAATTTCACGAATTTATAGAGTAATGCACGGCACACAAATAAAGATCATTATATATTTCACGCAAAGTCCTTCCTCCACTTCGTGCTTTAAGGCGTGGCGCCAAGACGCAAAGAATAGTAACTTAATTATTTAGGCAGGGGGTCCCTTCCTGAATATTTTATGCTTTATTTATTTAATAGCAGGGTAATAAATAGTTTCGTATTTTTGTATTAACAAATCCCACGGGGAATAATTTATATGAAATCCGCGAAATTCACTCTGGCAGCAATTTTATTGTTCTTCACTTCCGTTTCTTTCTCACAATCCGAAATTGATACATCCTGGAACGGCGCCATAGATATTATGGGCACGAAAATTGGAATTGGCGTCAGGTTCACAACAACGGGCAAGACCGTTAAGGCTGTGATGGATATCCCCGAGCAAAGTGCAATGGGTTTAGAGCTAGATAAGGTATCATTCAGTAATCCCAAAATTCACTTTGAGCTTCCTGCATCAAACGGAACCGCTGTATTTGAAGGGCTGTATTACGGTGATTCAATTGGCGG
>CAZQYL010000288.1:0-3499 GCA_964597425.1 uncultured Ignavibacteriales bacterium
AAGCCATTAAAAAAATAACTATTATTGTTTTTCTGCCTAAGGCAGATTTCATTTTGTTCAGCATTTTAATTTCTCCTTTAACCTTTATTATTTTATTAAGATCATTTTTTTCACTTCAGTAAAATTGCCTGCCGTGATCCTGTAAAAATAAGTACCTGAAGCCAGGCTATTTCCATCAAAACTTATATCATACGTGCCCGCTTCAAGCTCATTGTTAACAAGCTCGGCAACCTGTTTGCCGGAAATATCATAAACTGTAAGCTTTGTGTAAGAATTAACCGGGATACTGAAAGAAATTTTTGTAACAGGGTTAAAAGGATTTGGATAATTTTGTGAAAGTGAAAAAGTGTTTGGAATGCCAACTCTGTTTTGGATCACATACTGGCTCTGTGTATATTTTACCACAAGGAACTGTTCATACCACCCATGTCCGCTTCCGGAGCGGTCACTCATACCTCCAACAATTATATTCTCTGAGCCGTCAACAAAGATATTACGCCCTTCACTTACCTTTCCTGAAACATCATATTTTTTAACCCATTTCTGGCTGCCCGAAGAGCTGTATTTTACCGTTGCCATCAGGTAGTTATCATTGGCTTTTTTAAATTTGCCCGTTACATATACATCACCGTCATCATCAACAGCTATATCACCGGCATAATCATCAGAAGCATTGCTGCCATCTTCTCTTTTTAACCACTGGAACGTTCCGTTAAGGCTGTATTTTACGGTTGCATAATCATAACCTGTGTTTGACATGCTGTATCCTGTTACATATGTATTCCCGATATCATCAACCGCCAGTGATACTGCATGGTCATCGCCGTTTACAGGACCGTTATATCTTTTTGACCATTGAATAAACCCTGCCGCATTATACCTTACTGTAAGATAATCATATTCTGTTCCTGTGCCTTCACTTATTCCTGTAATAAAAATACTGTTGTTATATCCCAGTACCATATTTCGAACACCTTCGGTTCCATGCGCCGGGCCGTCAAAAGTCCTTACCCATTGTTCTGTTCCCGATGAATTATACTTAATAAGCAAATAGTCATACGCGTTCGCCGGGCTTTCAGTGCTGCCTGCAACGTAGATGCTTCCGTCTGAAGCAGCTGCAATTACTTTTCCCATATCGTAATTGCCGGTTGGGCCGTCATACTGCTTTTCCCACAAAAGTGTTCCGCCTGTAGAATATTTTAATGTTACGCAATTCAGATTGCCGCTTGTCATTTCTTTTCCGGTTACATAAACGTTCCTGTTCTCATCCAGCGCAATCCCCATTGCAATATCCTGACTCGGTCCGCCGTATCTTTTTTGCCACTGCTCAATACCCTGGGAATTATATTTTATGGTAAGGTAATCAGCAGATAAATAATAGCTTTCACCTGTAACGTAAACATTGCCTAAGTTATCAACAGCTATTGCATGCGGTATATCATCACGATTACTATATTCTTCATTAAACTGCGTAAACCAAAGCCTTTCACCAGATGGACTGTATTTTATTATCAGCCAATCAAGGCTTTCGTTAAAAGTTGAACCGATAACATAAATATTCCCGGCAGCATCAACTGTCATACCCAGCTGGTTATCTGCACCAAATTCCGCCTTCCATAGCTGGTTTATATATGATGGCTCGGGCATTATCTGCGAAGTGCATTCCGCTGTTAATGCAATTAAAAATATTAATATTATTGTTTTCATTGTTATATTGTTTTAGATTTCTTTATTTTACCACTATCATTTTCTTCACGTCAGTGAAACTCCCCCCGCTGTTGGTGTTATCACCAACAACAAGCCTGTAAAAATATGTACCGCTTGCCAGCTGCGATGCATCAAAATCAACATTGTACGTTCCTGCGTTTAAATTCTCATTCACAAGTACTGCAATTTCTTTACCGGTTATATCGAATACTTTCAGAGATACAAATCCGAAACGCGCGATCCGCAATCCGATATTTGTCACCGGGTTAAATGGGTTCGGGTAATTCTGTCCAAGTGAAAAACCTTCCGGCACTTCTGTGCTTATCGGTGTGATACCGATTGGCTGTGAATATTTTACCGTAAGGTAGTCAAGTCCGCTTACACTGCCTGTTGCGTGACCCGAAACATATACATTGCCATTGTTATCACACTTCACAATTTTTGCATTATCATTTCCGGAAAGATTGCTTTCATATAAAACTGACCATAACACATCGCCTGCTGGTGAATATTTTACAGTGCCGTAATCTACATCGCTTCCGCTGCTTATGGTTGTGCCGGTAACGTAAATATTACCGCTTGGGTCAATATCAATTGAAGTCGCTTTATCATCAACGCCGACAAGTCCGCTGTTGAATATCTTCACCCACTGCTGGTCGCCGTTGGGATTATATTTGAGTGTTACGTAATCAAGCGAAGTTGTATTTAAACCTTCACAATAGCCGGTTACATAAATATTTCCTGTGTTATCGCTCACTAATCCAACCGGTTCATCTTCAGTTGATGCAGTTCTGTTATATCTTTTAAGCCATTGCTGAACGCCGGCATTGTTATATTTTATTGTAGTGTAGTCCTTACCGTTCAATGCAACCGAGCTTCCCGTGACAATTACATTACCCTGAAGATCTACGGTTAAGGCTGTTCCTTCATCAACGCCGCTTCCTTCATATCTGACTGACCATAACAGCGTGCCGGCTGATGAATATTTTACGGTTGCGTAATCATCATTAGTTGCGCCTCGGCTGCTGCCTGTTGCATAAAGATTCCCGCTGGCATCAATTACCATCATATTCATAAAATCATTTGCGCTTCCGGGACCGCTGTAATTTCTTGCCCATACCTGGGAGCCCGCTGCTGAATATTTTACGATTGCAAAATCAAGTCCTGTTGTGGTTCTTGAAGCCCAGCCGCCTGCGTAAACATTCCCCGCTGCATCAACACAAATTGATACCGGTGAGTCATCATCATTGTTTGTTCCGTTGTAACGCTGTAACCAAAGCTGTGTTCCCACAGCATCATATTTTATTGTTGCAAAGTCTGTGCCCGTGCTGTTGCCAAAACTTCTGCCGGTAACATAAACGTTTCCTGCAGCATCAACGGCTATGGCAGTACCATAATCAGCATCGTTTGCGGGACCGTTGTAAACTGCCTGCCATAAAACTGTTCCTTCAGGTGAATATTTTACGGTAAGGTAATTGCTTCCGCCGGCGCCTGTAACGTAAACATTACCCGCAGCGTCATATGTCATGGCGTGAACGTAATCGTTACTTGTACCTGATGAATTGAGCCTCTTTGCCCACTCCTGGCTTACCTGTGAGTTTACATCACGGGGCGAGCAGATAAATAGAACCGCAAATAATATTATTAAGCTTTTCATATATTTTTTTTCTCCTTAAAGAATTTATTTTTCCACTTTTGATCTTTGCGCCTTTTAGACCCGCTTACCTGTTAAAGCAAGCAGGTCTTTTTTCAGCGTATCTCCGGTGGGATTTGGAGATGGTAGTAATTTCTG
>CAZQYL010000289.1:0-3493 GCA_964597425.1 uncultured Ignavibacteriales bacterium
TATGTGACCTTTTGGAAGCTGAAATTGTATTGGATTCGCAATTAAACAAAGGATCAAAGTTCACAATTAAACTAAAAAAACTTAATGAACCGGAACTGCATAATTCAGAAAACTCCCTTTGCTGTACCAACAACTGATAATAAACTGATAGAAGAATTCTTCGGGCTGGCAAGTTTAAAAGCAGGCAGCGCGGACCTGAGCTTTGCACATATGATAGCTCCCGCAGGATGGAGCGAGCCTTTCCAGACCCCAGAATTTGATGAAATAACTTATGTTATTTCTGGTAGAAAACAATTTGAGATTGATGGCAGTACGATTGTTCTGGAAAAGAACCAAGCAATCTGCATAAACAAAGGTACGCGGGTAAGATATTCAAATCCGTTTGAAGAACCGGTGGAATACATTTCAGTATGCACGCCGGCGTTTTCACCTGAGATAGTACACAGGGAAAAACAATGAAATGAAAATGCACCTCACCGGAAACTGGATATAAAAAAAGGCGGATCGTTATCCGCCTTTTACATAAAATCTATTTTGCCCGGTTAGTTTAAACGTTTTGCCGGATCGGTCCACGCAGTAATATTCCTGAACTTTCCTTCGTAATCCGGAAACTCGAGAAGTTTGTAATTTGAGCAATTGACCACTGTATCACAGCCCAATGTACCCAGCACGACCGGAATTTCATTCGGTTCCTTTGGATACTTTGACCAGGTTGCCGCCAGGTAGTATCTGCCGGAAGGAATACTTTCCATTGTGAAAGGAGTTTCATATAACCAGTCTCTTGTTTTCAGATTAAGAGAGTCTGTTCTTACCGGTACACGGTTGAACGGATTAATGCTATCTGCATTGTATACTGAAATTGAGTAATACCCGCCTGCCATATACAGCACAGAATCATAATGGGTAACATACCCCGAAAGTTTATCTCCTGATCTGCCGGGATCAACCGGTCCGTCACAGGAAATGATTAATGCCAAAAAAAGTAGTATTATGGTTGTTATTGTTCTCATATTTTCACCCTAAACGAATATGCAGCATTGCCCAACCATATACCATAACTATATTAGCTATTTTACGGTAGTACCTAAAAGCTACTACATTATGCAATTATTTTGAATATTTGCCACCTTTGTGTGCCCGGTATTATGACTTTTGCCAATTGTTCAGCATACTGTTTAAATTGCGGTTGAGCCATATCCTGTAGCGCTTTTTCGAACTCTTCTAACGAGGTAAATACATATTCATCAACAATATGCGCAGCTGATTCACCAATGTAACCTGTATATACTCTGCCTGCTGTTGACCTGGAAAACCCCGAGCTACGCATTTTTTCAGCACCCCACTCCTTTATGATGCCAAGCGCTTCCCCCAGTTTTCCGAACTGAATATAAACGACCATTGACAAAGAAACATAATTTGCACCTCAGCCTTTCTATTTATTTATCATCATATCAGAATATGATGACCTCAGAATATCTGAATTTTTTATATTGAAAACATTTTTCAGGTATTTCATTTTCTCCCGGGATTCATTTTCCTGCTGTAGAGTAGTGCATACAATTTCAAATTCCAAAAACTTTCCCAGCTCTTTAACCGAGTCAATGTGTATTCTTACATTTTGCCACAAGTACAATTTTCTACTTTTTGAAACAATTACTTTGATTCCGTAAATTTCCTTTAAAATATGTTCAACCCGTTTTGGGTGTGTGATCTCAGATATGTAATAGTTGCTGAACTTTGCCGCAGCCCTGTTCGAGCGTTTGTAATAAATTAATTGATGAACTGAATTATTAATTGATCTTAACTTTAGTCTGCCGGGTGAAATTTCAAAATAAACATCCCGTTGGTTGAGTATTCCCATATCCCCGGCTTTCAGCAGTTTCACTGCACGAAGTGCTGCTTTGTGGTCTACACATTTTACTTTCAGTTCAAGGTTCTTCAATTGTACCTGATTCCGCTTTCATCTTTTTTGGATCGGTAATAATAGATCATCAAAATAAACATTAATAACGGAATTACAATATCACCGGCGTAAAGGAAAATACCGGTATTGTATGGTGAGGTATCCCCTTTCATCATCTGAACAAAATGACCGTAAGCAGCGCCCCATAAAAAGATACAATTTCCAATAACAACAGCCATCCAGAACTTTCCCCTGATAAAGATGCATAAAAAACCCAGTAAGCCATACGAAAGATTGGCAATAGCAATTTCAAACTGGAACGGGCTGCCTGTTGGCCACCCTATCTGCTCTGCTACCTGGTTTGGTAAAAACGCATGTCCCATAAACGCATATAAACCTGCTGCGCCAATATTCAATACAATTAAATATAAAAGAAAAACCCCCGCTTTTTCGGTGAGGGTTAATTTTTTACGTGAAACTGACAATCGTATTGATGCAGAAATAACTGCTATTGCAAATAATATTATTGGATACACACTGCACCTCCATTTTTGAATACGTTTTTTTACTTATGTTTGATTTTCAAGTAACTCCAAAAGTTCCTTTACATTTTTAACCGGAAGGCGGCATGCAAAATTTTCGCACACATAAGCCGTCGTTTCAGCGGAGCTTTGCACTACTTTCGAGGCAAATGTAATGCTTTTTGCCGCATCCTTCGGATCAATTTTTACAATTACTTTATCCGGTATGAATCTGGTTAATACTTCACGCATCATTCTGTATGCCGTTTCATCATTATTGCTTCCGGCTATTATTATCTGCTTAGGTTTATTCAGCAATGAATCAAGCGCCACAAGCATTTGCGGCATGGCATACGGCATTTTTTCAAGTTTACCGCTGAATGCCAGCACTGACTTATACGCCATATCGTACAATGTAGTATTGCCCGTTAAAGCAGATAGCCTGAGCAGGTTATTTATAGCAACAGCGTTGCCGGTAGGTTCAGCGGAATCATAATCTTCCTTTGTCCTAACCAGTATGCTCTTATCCTTTCCTGATGTATCAAAAAATCCGCCTTCAGCTTCATCGTAAAAGTCATTAATCATTACTTCACTTAGCTCAACAGCAAGTTTCAGATACTTTTCATCAAATGATGCTTCATACAGATCAATTAATCCCTGCGAAAAGAAAGAAAAATCTTCAAGTGTGGCGTCAATCTTTGCTTCGCCATCGCGCCAGCGATGAAGTAATTTTTTCCCAGCCGAACTATATAAATTTTCCAGAATAAAGTCAGCAGCCTTCTGTGCCTTTTCAAGGTAAGCAGGTTCATTAAACACTCCGTAAGCTTTCGCAAAAACTGATATCATCAGTCCGTTCCACGAAGTAAGTATCTTATCATCCTTATGCGGCTGCGGTCGTTTTTCGCGGGCGTCAAATAATAATTTTTTTGAATCTTCAAGCAAATTATTTATTTCATCTGTTGAGCGCTCAAACTTATTTGATGTTTCGCTTATTGAATGCGCTTTATACAAAATATTCTTTTGGGCAAAAACGCTGTGCGGGTCACTGCCCTGTGGCGCATTGCCGTGA
>CAZQYL010000290.1:0-3492 GCA_964597425.1 uncultured Ignavibacteriales bacterium
TTTTAATGTAAATTCTTCGAGAGTTTTCCAGTAAGGAAATGTTTTGCTTAATGCCGTTTTCAGTTCAGCTTCACCGGGCTTTTTGCCCTTATCCATAAATATACTTTGCATACTTTACCAAAATTTTAATCTATGAATTTTGAACGCAAACAATTAATTTAGCGCTTCTGGTGTAAAAATAATTACAAATTAGTTAAATGAATATCCACTTCCGCCATAGAAACAGGGCAGGCGGTAATAAATTAATGACATGGCAAAAAAAGAGATAAAAATATTCTGCTGGAATGTTAACGGCATAAGAGCGATATGGAAAAAAGATTTTCCGAAGTGGTTCAAAAAAACCTCTCCTGATATATTATGCCTGCAGGAAACAAAGGCGCAGCCTGATCAGCTTGATGACGAAGTAAAACAATACTGCGGCTGCTGGAGCGAATTCTTTTCTGCCGAAAAAAAGGGGTATTCAGGCGTTGCCACGTATTCAAAAATTCCCCCGGTTGATTTCAAAAAAGGGCTGGGTAATCCGTATTACGATAATGAAGGCCGCGTGCTGCAGACTGATTTTAAGGATTTCACTATATATAATGTGTACTTTCCAAACGGGGGCAGGGGACCCGAGAGAGTAAAATATAAACTCGATTTCTATAACGAGTTATTTTTTAATGTTGAAAAAAAACGCAAGAAACAGAAGAATATTATAATATGCGGTGACTATAATACCGCGCATAAGGAAATCGATCTTGCCCGCCCCAAAGAAAATTCAAAGAATACTGGATTCCTGCCGGAAGAACGCGCCTGGATAGATACAATTATCAATATGGGATATATTGATATATTCAGAGAATACAACCAGAAGCCCGAGCAGTATACATATTGGGATCAAATTACCCGCGCGCGTGAGCGCAATGTTGGCTGGAGGATTGATTATTTTATGATAACCAAAGAAATGCGTTCATTGGTTACCGATGCTAAGATTCACCCCAAAGTTATGGGCAGCGATCATTGCCCAATTGAACTGGATATCAAAGTGTAGTATATTTTTTTCCGCAAAGTACTTAATGCCTTTACGTTAGAATTAATATAATATAAATACAGCTATTTAGGCAATATATCGCCATATCTACCATAATTACGGTATAGTAATCGCTAACCAGATACCCTATTTTTGAAACGGGGAATAATTAACGATACAAGCTATATTAAATGATATATTATAACGTAATATTTGAGGAGAGAAACAAGGAGTCTATAAGATGAAAACCTTTATATTTTTAATTCTGGTAATATTTTTTACAGTTGATACAGGTGCGCAGAATGGCTGCGATCCCTCGCTCAACTCCAATATTCCTCCATCACCATACGTTGACGGGTATTTAACTTTTGACGGCAAGGGCGATTTCCTGCGTTCAGATGATCTGAACCAGCTGGAGTTCCCCGCCGGGAATACTGATAGTTTTTCAATATACACAAACATGAAAATAGCGGTTCCCTACAAAGCGATGTACATATTCGGTAAGTACCGCTCAGCCGGATGGATGGTTGGATACAATACAAATGAATCAGGCTACATCAGCATTTATATCAATAATTCATGGAAGAGGATTTATCAGCTGGGCGCTGATACAAGCTGGCATGAATATGAAATAAAATATAACAAAGCCGGACAAAGCCTAAAAACTTATGTTGACGGAATACTTACTTATACCTATACAAATTTTTCATACAGCACAATGGAAGATAACTGCGCTTTTTCTGTTGGTAACGTAGGATTTTTTGCTCAGTACGGCCCGCAGACCGTTAATCTTTCTTCATTGTGGTTCAACGGTTCAATAGCCGAAATAAAAATTCATTCCAACGCGAACTGTGTTGTGAATTACGGTTTTAATGAAGGCGGTGGACAGGTCGCAAGAGACTCACTGGCATATTTTTATTCCGATAGGTCTTACCCGGGAAGCTCAACCTGCGGTATATCTCACTTAATGCTTGGCTATATGCCATCGGTGGATACATGTGACCCGGAGTGGAGCGCGTTTGATAACCCGCTGCCCTCAAGGTTTACACCACTTGGCTCAGGCACACAGTACTGGTACAGCAACTCCGGCATGGAGTTTTACGCAGAACATTTTTCAACCGCAATGACTATCCATAACGGAGACCTCATAAACGGCGGATATTTCAATCTTGCAGGCGGCAATGCCGCAAGCTGTATAGCCAGCTGGAACGGCAGCACATGGTTACCTCTTGGCAGCGGGTTGAACCACGAACCGCTGGGACTTCTTTCATTTAACGGTGAGCTCTACGCAGCAGGATATTTTGATACAGCAGGCGGTGTACCGGTTAACCACATAGCAAAATGGAACGGAAGCCAGTGGCTATCTGTTGGCGAAGGTTTTAATAATGTTGTAAATACTTTGTTTGAATTCAACGGGGAATTGATTGCGGGTGGATGGTTCACATCATCCGGCAATGATATCATTTCAGCTGTTGCAAGATGGGACGGCACCAAATGGACAGAGATGAGCACAGGTATGAACGGAACAGTTTATGCTTTCTGTAATTTCCGCGGTGAGCTTTATGCAGCGGGAAACTTCAATTACTCCAGCGGCATCCCCGCAGGCGGAATTGCAAAATGGGACGGATATAAATGGAATCCCGTTGGAACTGGTGTAGCAGGCGGAGATAAAACGATTTATTCACTGGCAGTTTACAATGATGAATTGTACGCGGGCGGTTCTTTCATAAAAATGGGTGATGATTTTTGCTACAATATAGCCAGGTATAACGGCACAACATGGCGCCCTATCGGAGCAGGTGCCGACGGAGCTTTCTGTAATACATCAAGAGGCTACATTAGTTCAATGAAAGTCTGCAATGACGAACTATATATAGCTGGACACTTCAGTAAAATAAACGGCGTAATTGCCAATAAGCTTGCCAGGTTCAACGGCTCTAACTGGTGCAGCGTTGAATACGGCGTTGACCTGAGGCCAAGGGCACTTGAAGTTTTCGGAAATGATCTTATCATTAACGGTGATTTCTACAGCGCTTCCGGAATTGAAAGCAATAATATTGTAAAATATTCACCGGTTAATAGTCTTACAGGGATTGAAAATAACAATACACCGCTTGGCTATAAGCTGGAACAGAATTATCCAAACCCGTTCAACCCCAAAACAAAAATAGGCTTCCGTATAGCTAATGCAGGATTTGTATCGCTTAAAATATATGACATTACCGGTAAGATAGTTGCCGTACTTGCGGATAAAGATATGCATGCAGGCAAATATGATTTTGATTTCGACGGACAGGATCTTGGAAGCGGAGTTTATATTTACAGGCTTGAAGTTTCAGGCACTGACGGAATTAAAAATACCGAAAGTAAAAAGATGATCCTGATCAAATGAGTTTTCCACCTAGATAGTACCACAGTTTTTTAGTACCTCAGTTTTTTCTTCATGTTGTTGTTCTTCTCCATTCCCCCGACCGTCCGGCAAT
>CAZQYL010000291.1:0-3490 GCA_964597425.1 uncultured Ignavibacteriales bacterium
GTATAAAAGGCGAAACCGTTTCCCGCGATTACATCCAGGAGCTCAACAAGATAAACATGTCTATGATGGAGCCGCTGGATTATAACGACTGGATAAAAATTAACAGTGACCTCACCCAGTGGGAAATGGAGCTTGATGAACACCCCGAGCTTGGTTTGAAGGATACTGTACTTGCTACGCGTAAGGAATGCAACGCAGAGTTCTGCAGGTTTTTTGAAAGGAACTATGTTGAGTGGATCCACGGCAAAAAGGAAGGTCCCACGTTTTCAAACGGTATAGTAGAAAAATATGTTTTGCCCGAACTTGATACGCATAAATCAGTTTTCTTTTTTGTTATCGATTGCCTTAGGCTTGACCAGTGGATGCTGATGGAAAAAATGCTTTATGATTATTTTAAGATATCCAAAGATTTCCATTACGGCATCATACCTTCAGCGACACCATATGCAAGAAATTCTATCTTCAGCGGATTATATCCGAGTGAAATAGAAAAACATTACCCCGAGCTTTTTGCCAAAGGCGAAGATGACGAGAACAGCAAGAATAATTACGAAAAAGAATTCCTGCAGAAGCTGCTTGACAGAAAACGTATTAAGCTGAGAAATGAACTGCGCTATGTAAAGATACTTGATGCTGACTTCGGCAAAGGAATTGAAAATAAGATATCAAGTTTTTCAAATACTCATCTGAATGCAATAGTTGTGAACTTTGTTGATATACTCGCTCACAACCGCTCAGATAACGCTGTATTGAAGGAAATCGCCCCGGATGAATCAGCATACCGCTCATTAACGCAGTCATGGTTTGAGCATTCATCGCTGTTTAACATGTTCAAAATTCTTTCGCAGCAGAAAGATATAAAGATCATTGTTACAACCGATCACGGCAGCATACGCTGTATGCGCGGTTCAAAGGTGCTGGGCGATAGAGAAACCTCAACCAACCTGCGGTACAAATACGGCAGGAATGTGAAAATTGATGACCGCCAGGCAATATTTATCCGCAATCCGCAGGATTACAAACTGCCCAAACGCGGCGGGATTGTAAATTACGTGGTAACAAAAGAAGATTTTTATTTTGTGTATCCGACAGATTATCATTATTACCTGCATCACTACAAGAATACTTTCCAGCACGGCGGCATATCAATGGAAGAATTGATACTGCCTGTTGTAACGCTTGAACCAAAATCGTAATTATTATTTTATGGCGCACGATTTTGCAATTACCACAAAAAACGAAACTGAAACAATTAATCTTGGAGTTAAAATTGCATCCTCGCTAAAAAACGGGGATGTAATTGCTTTATATGGCGATCTTGGCTCAGGGAAAACCCGCCTTGTAAAAGGCATTTGCCTTGGGCTTGACGTAAAACAAATGGTAAACTCACCAACCTTTATAATTGTAAATGAATACAACTCTACAAAATTTCATAATATATTTCATTTTGATCTCTACAGACTAAAATCAGAAGATGAAATACTTGCAATGGGATTTGATGATTACATGAATAACCGCGGAATAATAATTATTGAATGGCCGGAGCATGCCGAACGGCTTTTGCCGGAAGGTACAATTAAGATACATATTTCACACTCAGTTGAAAATGAAAATGAACGATGGATAAAGGTTGAAGGTATTGCTATATGAAATTACTCCTCATTAATTCATCAGATAAAAATGCCTTTGCGGCTATTGTGAATGAAACTGAACAAGCAGTTGTTTATGCATCGGAAATTAACGAAACCGAAAGTATCCCGGGAAAAACACCCGATAAACTTATTCACTGCCTTGATAAGCTATCAGCTAAATCGGATATTAAAGATGTTGATGCAATTGCTGTTACCGTTGGTCCCGGTTCATTTACAGGAATCAGGGTGGGGCTTGCTCTTGCAAAAGGAATAGCTTTCGGGCTGGATAAAAAAATTATACCGGTAGATAATTTTGAGCTTACCCTTGGCCGGCTCCATGAAATTTTGCCCGATAAAACATACTGCGTACTTTTGGAAGCAAAGCTTCCTGAGTATTACTTTGCGGTTTATGAAAAAGGGCTGCTTACTAAAAAAGGTTCCGAAACACTCGAAAATCTTGCGAAAATTCTTCGAAATGATACAATTGTAGTGGGAGATTTTGGCGATGAAACTCAATTAAAACATTGTTATTTTAGTATTCTTAATGTTAAAGATAGGGTAAGCGAGTTTGATGCAATGTTAAAAATTGCTCAAAGGGAATTTATTTCCGCTAATTTATCAGATGCAAAAGATGTACAGCCTTTATATCTAAAGGATTTTAATTTCAGGAAACCTTAACAAAATAATTATACAATTTTTCAGGAGAAAAGATGGCCTGGTTTAAAAGAACAAAACAGAATATTGCTACACAGGAAAAAAAAGAGCTTGGCGAAGGGCACTGGATAAAATGTCCCAAGTGCGATGAGATAATGCACAAAAAGCAGTGGGAAAACAATTATTACCTCTGCACAAAATGCGATTACCACTTCCGCATAGGAAGCGAAGAATATTTTAAGCTCCTGTTTGATAACAGCGAATTTAAGGAATTTGACAGGAAAGTAACTTCAAAAGATCCGCTTGATTTTGTGGATACCAAAAAGTATAAAGATAGAATTAACGATACTATCAAAAAGACAGGGCTTTATGACGCAATACGGAATGCCATCGGGGAAATCAACGGCAAAGAGTGTGTTATAAGCGCTATGGATTTTAATTTCATCGGCGGCTCGATGGGTTCAGTTGTTGGCGAAAAGATAGCCCGCGGAATACAGAGAGCTATTAAAGAAAAGTGTCCGTACATAATAATTTCCAAATCAGGCGGTGCAAGAATGATGGAGGCTGCAATTTCACTTATGCAGCTTGCAAAATCTTCGGCTTGGCTTGCGAAACTTGCTGAACATAAATTACCGTATATTTCCCTGCTGACAGATCCAACAACAGGCGGAGCATCTGCAAGTTTTTCGATGCTTGGAGATGTTAACATTGCCGAGCCTGATGCATTAATAGGATTTGCGGGTCCAAGGGTTGTTAGGCAGGCTACAGGCAAAGATCTGCCGAAAGGTTTCCAGCATGCTGAGTTCGTTCAGGAGCATGGCTTCCTGGATTGTGTTGTAAACCGCAAAGACCTGAAAGATAAGCTGTACCAGTTCATGGTTTACATGCATGATAAGAAATAGCCCGAAAGTTACTGAACATACTGAAAGTACGGCAGCAATATAAATGAAAATCCTCCGCACAATTGGCGAAGCGCAGAAACTTACCACTTCGCTGAGACTGAAGAACAAAACGATAGGCTTTGTTCCAACAATGGGCTACCTTCACGATGGACACCTTTCATTGGTAAAAGCTGCCCGCAAAAAAGCTGATATAGTAATTGTAAGCATTTATGTTAATCCTTTGCAATTTGCTCCAACCGAAGATCTCTCTAAATACCCCCGTGATTTTAAACGCGATGAAGCACTTTGCCGCAAAGCGGGAGT
>CAZQYL010000292.1:0-1546 GCA_964597425.1 uncultured Ignavibacteriales bacterium
CCGTCCTTTGAAGAGATTGCATATACTATTTCTTCATCATCCGGGTTTGAATCACCTTCAAAGCGGTAAAACTCAATAATTTCAAATTCATCCGGGTTTAGTCTCAGCTCAAGTGAAGCACATTTTAAGCAGTCACACTCAATGTTAAAATTATGCACATACCCGCGTTTTGAAAGGTCATTCAAAGCTTCAGAAAGTGTTTCATAGGAATACATTTGATTATCCTTTAAATTCAGCTTTTAAGTGAGAGCCATCACAAAACGGCTTGTTGCGTGAATTTCCACACCTGCAAAATGCTGTTACATCCGTCCTTTTTTCTATGGTACCGTTTTCTTTCTTTATTGAAATATCCCCATATACAAATAACGGTCCGTTTGGCTTTGCTTCAACTACCGTTTCAGTATCGGCTTTTTCACCTACAGATCTTTCCGCTTCGGATCTTTCACCTTCACTATTCATGAAAAAACTCAATGCTTTTGAAGGACATTGCTTTACCTGCTCAATTATATGATCTGTATCAGAGCCTCCTGCATCTATCCATGGACGCTTTGAAGGATCAAAAACAGCAGGCAGCCCGTTAAAGCATTTCTTTGAATGAATGCATCGTGCGGGCTTCCACACAATTGTTACTTCGCCGTTAGTATATTTTTTCGTAATTCTGCTCAGGTCTTGAGGCATTTTCTCATTTGTAGTAAGTTTTTAATAACTTGTTAAACGGTATTTCTTCATATTCGGAATCTTCACCCGGGTATCTTAACAGGCTTTCATACTTTCCGGTTTCTTTTGCAAGTGCCCAAACCAGGCTTTCGCCGGCAGGTAATATATCCGGTTCCTGTGAAAAAACTTCATCCTTAAATGCATCTGAAGCGTTTATGAGGTCCCACCCGTTCTTTTTGAAATGTGTCAAAAGTTCACCAAGGAACGATGCATTGATAAAATTATGATGCAGCAGCAGAGTATGCTTAATGTGCCTGCCGGTAAGTTTTACGGCAAGGCTATCGTAAAACATTGCTCTTTCGTAGATGTGTGAAATGTAATATTCCTTGTAGGGTGTCAGGTCAAGCCCCGGATTTACTTTAAGCGTATCAACTGCCCTTGAATCAATATACCAGTCAGAAGCATCGATTGTAACATACCCGTTCTTATAGTTCTGTTCACTCATGAACTTCCTGAAACCGTCCCTTTTTTCAGGTGTATCGCCTTCTTTCAGATACGGGTATCTGAAGAATCTGGAGTATCCGGAATAGTTGTTAATTATCGAGTCGCATCTCAGGAAATCGTTCTCAAATACATCAAGTGATATTTTTTGTGAATGGAAATAGCTGTGTGAATAGGAATGATTGCATATCATGTGCCCCTTTTCATTCCACCTGCTCAGCAATACTTTTCCTTCTGCGTTATCTATCCTCTTGCCGCATACGAACAATGCTGCCTTGATACCATAATTATCAAGCGCTTCAAGTATTGCATCATCTTTTGCCATCCATGTCATATTACCCGTGCTTACTGTATTCGGGTCATCAATTGTAATTGATAGCTGCGGTTT
>CAZQYL010000292.1:1646-3485 GCA_964597425.1 uncultured Ignavibacteriales bacterium
ATGACCCCGTTTACTCAATTTCATTTATCTATTATATGTGTTATGTTTGCTGTTATATATTCATTTTTTTGTATTATATTGGTTAAACAGCACATTTAACAGCTGATAAGGAAAATTCAATTCATTAATGACAACAAATCACACTAAACCTGTTGTAAGCTTAAAAGAATTCTGCGGAAAGATCATAGATTATGCCGGGTTATTCCCTCCGGCCAGCCTTGATCTGGGGCAGGCATTTCATAACTTTGTATTCTACCTGCAGGGCGAGTACAAATGGATGCTTGGCAAGTTCATAATACCCGCAAAACGGCTTGCTGAACTGGGCAGCCTGCTTGATGATATGACAATCGATGGAAAAGTACCGCTATCCGTGCTTGGTTCAAGCAGTGAAAATGTTATTGAATTCAATGAATTGTTCAATGGCGATATTGCCGCGATAAAAGAGTTTACATCAAAGCACTCAGGTGCTGTTACAATTGATGCCTTTGAAGTAAGACTGCCATCGGAGCTTTTTAAAAATGAAGAGAACACCGAAATATCACAACTCATGAGCGCAATTTCCGCATCTCTTGAAAATGTTCTTGGTAAAAATATTCCCGTATTTTATGAAGTGAGCCTGACAAAAGAGTATGAAGCGGAAATTATCCGCACAGTTGAAACTATCGGGGCACTGAACAATGGCAGCGGGTATAAATTAAGAACCGGCGGCATTGAAGCAAGCGCCTTCCCTGAACCGGAAGTGATTGCATTTGCCATAATGACATGCTGCGAGTTTGATGTTCCCATGAAATGCACTGCAGGACTCCACCATCCAATCAGGCATTACAATGATGAAGTAAAAGCTAACATGCACGGCTTTATGAATGTATTTGCTGCGGGCATTCTTGCTTATACAAGTAATCTTGATGAATCGGAAATTATTGAAGTATTAACAGACGAAGATCCGTATGAATTTATGTTCAACGAAAACGGCTTAACGTGGAATGAAAACGAAATTACAAATTCAGAAATAAAAACAGCCCGTGAAAAGTTTATGCTTTCTTACGGAAGCTGCAGTTTTAACGAGCCAATTGATGACCTGAAAGCAATAGAGCTTTTTTAACTTTTGACACTTTATTTTTATTGAATAAAATACTAAACCCGGAGCTATTCTAATAATGAGATCGTTCATAGATGTTTCACCTGATTCACACTTCCCGATACAGAATCTGCCTTACGGCGTATATAAATTAAAAGTCGGCTCACAGCCTGTATGCGGTACAGCTATTGGAGATTATGTAGTTGATCTTTCAATACTCGAAGAAAAAGGCTACTTTAAAAAAACTGTTCTGGGTGATAAGAAAGTTTTCGGCAATCCTAACCTGAATTCCTTTATGTCCCTTGGCCGTGAGGCATGGAAGCAGGTTCGCATAGTTCTGCAAACCGCGCTTAGTGATGATAATCCGCTGCTGCGTGATGATAAGGAACTGCAGAAAATTGTGTTTACTCCAATGAAGGATGTTGTAATGTGCCTGCCTGCAGAAATTGGCGACTACACCGATTTTTATTCTTCCCGTGAACATGCAACCAATGTTGGCATAATGTTCCGCGGAAAAGATAACGCCCTGATGCCTAACTGGCTTCACATCCCGATTGGCTACCATGGCAGGGCAAGCTCTATTATAGTAAGCGGTACCAATGTTACCCGCCCCAAAGGGCAGACAAAACCCGCAAATGAGGAAAATCCTGTGTTTGGACCAACCAAACTGCTTGATTTTGAGCTTGAAATGGGCTTTTTTATAGGACCCGGAAACTCACTGGGAGAAGCTATTCCCGTTGATAAAACTTATGACCATATTT
>CAZQYL010000293.1:0-3479 GCA_964597425.1 uncultured Ignavibacteriales bacterium
CAAGCGAACCGAGATCGATTGAAATCATTCCGCCAAAGCCGCGCATTTGTTTTTTTGCAAGCTCATGCTGCGGATGCGAAGGCAGTCCGGGATAGAAAACATGTTTTATTCTGTCCTTATATTTATCATGGAGAACTGATGCTATCTTCATAGCATTTTCGTTGTGTCTTTCCATTCTTAACGCAAGTGTTTTGGTGGCGCGAAGCACAAGGTAACAGTCAAATGGTGAGGGTACCGCGCCAACTGAATTCTGTATGAACTTCAACTGTTCTGCAATTTCTTCGCTCGATGTAGCAGCAAAGCCGCCTATTGCGTCACTGTGCCCGTTGATGTATTTTGTTGTGCTGTGCACTACTATATCAATTCCTAAATCAAGCGGATTCTGGAAATATGGACTCATAAATGTATTATCACAAACAGAAATAAGCTTATTGGCTTTTGCGAACTTTGATATCATTTCAAGATCAGTAAGCGTGAGCATTGGATTTGTGGGTGTTTCCACAAATATCATTTTTGTATTGGGCTTTAAGGCAGCTTTAATTTCAGGTTCTTTTGATGTATCGATCCATGAAAAATCGAGTCCCATTTTACGGAAGATTCGCTCAAATATCCTGTAAGTTCCGCCGTAAACGTTCTGTGATACAATTACATGGTCGCCTTTTTGCAGAAGTGTTGCGATTGCATGAGTTGCGCCCATTCCGCTTGAAAATGCAAAACCGTGTTTTGCGTTTTCGAGTGCCGCGATATTTGTTTCAAGCGCAACGCGCGTTGGGTTAATAGTTCTGCCATAATCAAAACCTTTGGATACACCGAACGCTTCATCAGCGTATGTTGATGTAGCGTAAATTGGTATGTTCACAGCTCCCGTAGTTGGATCAGGGTTGTTGCCTGCATGAATAGCTTTAGTCGAAAATTTCATTATATTTTCCCGCAAAGACGCAAAGAACGCAAAGTTATAATTTATTAACCTTACGTGAAATGCCGTCCTTTAGTAAGTTTACATTAAAGTTTATTAATAATCCTAATCTTTTATCTGAAAGTTTTAGATATGTTATCAAAGTCTTATGGTGTACGTTTAGCAAATTTTCAATAGATTTTAATTCTACAATTACTTTATCTTCTACAATTACGTCAGCTCTAAATCCAACATCAAGAACGACATTTTCGTAAATCACGGAAATTTCTTTTTGTCTTTCGAATGTTATATTTGATCTTGATAATTCATAACACAGAGCTGATTCATAAACAGATTCCAGTAAACCGGGACCTAAAGTCTTATGAATCTTAATACACAAATCTACTATTATAGTTGCTATTTCATTCTCAGTCATTATGTATTTTACTATTGAATAAATTATTCAATTTCAAAAAACCTATAGATTTCTTTGCGTTCTTTGCGTCTTGGCGGGCAAGATTTTAAAAAAGTATGCCGTCAATCACACGAAATCCAGTACATCATACCTGGTTAATATACCTATTAGCCTGCCGTACTGACTTACAAGTATTGCTGGTGATTCCTTTAAATACTGAATGCCATGCCTGATATCTTCTGATTCATCAATAACCGGATACGGTTTACCCATAACTTCCGATACTTTCTTATCAATGGTAGCAGGGTCATCAATTATCATGCTCATCAGGTCAGCCTCAGTTAGCGCGCCAACTGAGCGGTTTTCATCAAGCACTGGTATCTGAGATACATTATACTGCTCAAGCCTTGCCAGCGCTTCCCCTATAGTTTCATTTGGCGCAGCTGATATCATATTCGGCAATCCACCGGAAAGCTTGGTCTGGAATACAACGCCAATGGTTGTTTTATCTTTTTCAAGCAGGCGTTTTTCGCGCATCCATTCATCTGAATGATGTTTGCTTAAATAACGCTCACCTGTATCGCAAACTATAAATACTACAACACCGTTCTCATCAAGATCTTTGGCAACCTTTAAAGCTGCGGCAAGATTTGTACCTGTACTTCCGCCGCAAAATATTCCTTCTTCCCTGCCTAAACGGCGTGAAAGATGGAATGAATCCTTATCTGTAATATTTATAATTTCATCAATATACTTGAAGTGAACATTCTCAGGCAGCATATCCTGCCCAATTCCTTCAACAAGGTAAGGCGTACCTTCTGTCATAATGCCTGATTCTTTATAGGTCTTGAAGATCGAGCCGTATGGATCAGCGGCTATAATTTTTATATTCGGATTTTTTTCTTTTAAGAATCTTCCCGTTCCGCTTACTGTACCGCCTGTGCCAAGACTTCCAACAAAATGAGTTATCCTTCCCTGTGTCTGTTCCCATAGCTCAGGACCTGTAGTATGATAATGCGCATCAGGATTTGAAGGATTATTATACTGGTAAATAAACAGTGAATTCGGAGTTTCAGCGTTTATTCGCTTTGCAACATTAACGTAATTTTCCGGGGTATCATGTTTTGCTGTCATAGGGCAGATCACAACATCGGCGCCAAGCGCCTGCAGGTAACGGCGTTTTTCAACTGATACTTTTTCCGTCATTGTAAAAATACACTTATAACCCTTAACCGCTGATGTCAGCGCAAGACCTATGCCTGTATTTCCGCTGGTTGCTTCAATTATTGTGCCGCCGGGTTTTAACAGGCCGCGTTTTTCAGCGTCCTCTATCATTGCAAGGCCAATCCTATCCTTAACACTGGCACCAGGATTCATTGATTCCATTTTTGCGAACACCGATGCTTTTATATCTTTGGTCAGATGATTCAGCTTAACTAATGGGGTCTTCCCGAAGAGTTCAAGAATACTGTTTACTACTTTCATTTTAAAATATCACTTTCATTACAAAGTTTTTTTAAGATCAGTTATTTTCTTTTGCCGCAATACCTTTTTTATCCGGGTCACCGCTGTAAACGTCCGGGTACCATAACTCCATGCACCTCGAAGGTGCGTGGAATTTTATGAATCCAAACTGCGAGTATAAACCCTGGGCATCCTTTGTAAGGAGCATCCACCTTCTGAAGCCCTGAAGCTCGGGGTGTTTAAGGATAAATCCCATCAGCCTTTTTGATAGTCCCTTGCCGCGATGCGGCTCGAGAACAAACACATCACCAAGGTAACCGAATGTTGCCTTATCGGTTACAACCCTTGCAAATCCTACTTGTTCATTACTTTTATAAATACCAAAACACTCGGAGTTTTCGATCACTCGCCTTAAGATATCCGGCGAAATTCCCTTAGCCCAGTACGATTCATTTGAAAGATAATTATGAATTACATCAAATTGTAATTTATCTTTATCGGTTGAATATAAATATCCGTCTATGTTTTCTTCAAACAGCATTCAACTTTTTAAATTGGGACCAAAGTCCCGGTGGAGTTAAACATATTTTTCCACGCTCTAAAGAGCGTGGCTACTCAGGCAAAAGATCACAGCGGTCTCATTAACGGGAAGAATAGCACATCCCTGATAGTTGCTGAATTAGTGAGAAGCATAACAAGCCTGTC
>CAZQYL010000294.1:0-3468 GCA_964597425.1 uncultured Ignavibacteriales bacterium
CTGACTGACTGAATAAAACATGCATGCGGCTGGGGATGTGTGTACGCATCCTCTGATTTTGCAAGCTCGCCTGTTTTGCCATCTACATAATAGTGGCCCTGTGCGGGTCCTGAAATACCATAAGCCCAGTTTAAGCCGGTATTGAACCACTGCGGTGAATTGGGAGCCGCCATCTGCTGAGCAAGCATATAACAATGCTCATTATAGAACGCCAAAGCGTCGTTTTCTGTGTTAAAATAGCCATATTTCCAGCCCCAATAGGTCCAGCAGCCCGCCAAACGGTTAAAAACCTGGCGGCTATCTGTTTCTGATAGATAGCGGTCAGATTCCGGGATATCCTTCATGGCATCCATATCCGGCTCACTTGCCTGCAGCCAAACGGGCACACCTTCTTCATGTACTCTTTTTAATACGCGGGGAATTCCCGCCTTGCGGAAATATTTCTGTGATATAATATCGGTTGCAACCTGAGACCAGTGTTTGGGAACGACAATATCTATCATTTCAAAAACAATAGAGCCGTCCGGATTTCTTATTACAGATGTGCGTTTATCAAATTCAATTTTATCATAGGGATTGTTCGATTCTCCGGCAAACAGTCTGTCTATCTTCATGCGGTAAGTAATTAAAAATTTTCGGAATTCTTTTATTAAAATTTAACTCATCGTTAACACGGAAGTAACATCGTAATTCTATCTTGAAAAACAGAAGGGATTTTGCTTCTCCGAAGGAGCTCCTTTGGAGCTGTTCTTATCTAAAAAGCTTTCCTTATTTTCACCTTGATTAGCTTTCGTTAACGATTGGAAACAAAATTAATAGAACAAAACTATAAATGCAAATTACATCGTAAGAAAAAAATTTCCTAAATCTCTTGACAAGCCGTAAACCCTCTTGTACAGGCAGTTTCTAAAATCAGGAAAAATTTTGACACCAAAAAAAATATTTTCGGCAGGGAATTTGTACTCTCCCGCGGTGGATATTCCTCAAGAATTCACTTGACCTCTCTCGTTTTGATTCCGGAGGATCTTTTCGCAGCAGGTAATTTGCGGAATCTTGTTTCGGCAGACAAAAAATGATACGGTAGGTTACAGGCCGTACTCATTTAATTTAGTTTCATCATCAGCATGAATACCGACAGCTCTTTTTTCAAGCTGCATAAGGATCAGCTTCTTTTCTTCTTTTAATTTTCTGGCTTCAGATAATTTTTCGGAAAGCAATTTCTTCAGGTCTTCAATTTCTTTTCCGGTATCTAATATGTTTTCTATATGCGCCTGAATTACTTCTGCAGTAATGTTAAAGCTCTGCCATTTATCCTGGTTTTGTTTTATGCCTCCGGAAATAACAGAGAACCTTTCAGCCAGATTAGCCAGGTACTTAATTTTAATTGTGCTGTTGTTTTCCATAAAATGACGTGTATATAGTAATGTTTGCAGTTAGTTTCTTAAGCCTGTTTTTTGAGTGTTTTCTGCATAAAGAAACCGGGGGACCGAAAACTCCCCCGGAAAACAATCATAATTTACTTTTTCCTGTAAGTTGAAACTGATTCAAATGGCATCTTCTGACCATTAAATTCATATTCACCTTTTGAACCCATAAGAATTTCATTTTCGCTCTTAAATTCAGCCCATTCAATTCCGGTATATCCTTGTGCTGTAACATTGCCTTCAAGTTTGCTGCCTGAAACTTTTCCGCTGGATTCTGAAACTCCTGCTGCACCGAAAACATCGAACCAGTAACCCGTATAATTGCCGTTTTTATCTATGGTATAATAGCCGGTGCCTTTGTAAACAAAATCCGGATTTTTTTCGTTTGTCCCGGTTACGTTAACAACAAGGAACTGGTGATTCAGGTCCCATGCGCAAACAATGGTCTGCTTTCCCGGGCTGCCGCCGTGAGCATTTTCGCCAACCCATGTGCCAACCCATTTATCAAAATAACTTGATTCTACAGGTTTGGGTGGAGTCATTTCCTGGGCTTTTGTTAAACTGATAAATGTAAGCGCAAATAATACCGCTGTTAAAAAATTTTTAAAACTTAAGATACCGTTTCCGTAATTCATTTTTTTTGTGTCCTTTTCTTTTTGATTAATTTATAAAAAATATATTTTGAGTTTATTTATGATATTTACTTCTTCATTCATTGTTAAGTCTTCATGTTGTTTTGATGATGATACAAAGATAGTCCGGCAATACCCCTGTTTTCAAAGAAAAAAAATGCAAATTGTGAGGAAACACACTGCCATTTTGGCGAGATTTTTTGCTTTTTCACACTAAAAATAATAATTCCGGGCAGTTATGTTTGTGAGGGAATCTATGGGCTTATCTTTCGATAAATCAGCTATCAATTAAAAAAGGAGCCGGTTGGCTCCTTAGAATTAAATCTTATTTTTTGCTTTTTTGACTTACAGAGCGTTGAAAGAGGATACACTACTCCTTAAAATCAAGTTAAACTCATTGATATAAGTTTGACAACAACGATTAAATACTGCTTATGTTTATGATTCAATTAAAAAAAAAGCGTTCGTTAAACCGAACGCTTTTTCTATTTCAAATTCCCTTGTTACTGCAGAACCGGGAGCTGTACTTTTTTCTTCGCCTTTTTCTTTGGCGGTTTATCTATATTCCTTCCGCGCTTAAGAACAATATGCTCTTCCTGCACGTCTGGGTATTCAAAAACCTCATTTTTAAAGTTGCGCAGAATAATTTTTTCCTTATCGCGCGCAAGTACGTAATCAGGCAATAGCGGGATCTTCCCGCCGCCACCCGGTGCATCAATCACAAACTGCGGCACTGCAAGTCCGCTTATGTGACCGCGCAGGTTATCCATTATTTCCAAACCAACATCTATTGGTGTACGGAAGTGGTTCGCGCCCTTGGTTAAATCAGCCTGGTATATGTAATACGGCCTTACCCTGATTGCAAGAAGTTTCTTCATCAGGTCACGCATCACTTCGGGGTCATCATTCACGCCTTTAAGCAGAACGGTCTGGCATCCTACTGGCACGCCTGCGTTTACAAGCATTTCACAAGCTTTTGTGCTCTCGGGTGTAATTTCCCAGGGGTGATTAAAATGCGTATTTACATAAATTGGGTGATACTTCTTCAGCATATCGCATAATTGAGGTGTAATTCTCTGCGGAAGTACGCACGGCATTTTTGTGCCAAGCCTGATAATTGAAATATGCGGTATCTGGCGCAGCCTTATGAGTACTTTTTCAAGCATTGCATCGGTAAGCATCAGCGGGTCGCCGCCGGAGAGTATCACATCGTTAATTTCGGTGTGCTGCTCCAGGTACTGGAATGCCGCTTCAAGCTCACGCATGTTAATTTTGCTTGAGTCACCAACCTTGCGTTTGCGCGTGCAGAACCTGCAGTACAGGCCGCACTGGCTGGTGGTTAAAAATAAAGCTCTATCCGGGTAACGGTGAGTAATATTTGGAACCGGGCTCATTTCATCTTCATTGAGCGG
>CAZQYL010000295.1:0-3452 GCA_964597425.1 uncultured Ignavibacteriales bacterium
TCTTCCGCCATAAATCTCTCACACAGTCCCAGCATTTCAGAACTAAGGTCCCGTATCCTTTTTTTGTTTACTTTTTTACCCGGGTAAATAAACTGAAATACCTTATTCTCGTTAATATTTGTATATCCCTTGTACTTTTTTGTGAGATGGTCAAATAATTTAACTAATATTTTATTGGTATTGAAGTAAGGAGATAGAAGAAATTTCCGGAATTTCTTTTTTTCATCCGTGCTGAGTGTTTTTAAGATCTTAATGAATTGAGAATTGTTCACAGAATTATGATATAAAGTTCAGGAATTTTAGCTGTAATTAAAACTAATTAATTATTTAAAACTATTTAAAAAATGCAATAATCAAAATATATAATAATTTAATACTGTCATTTTCCGGGCGACATTTACAATCGGATGTCTTTGACAAATCAGGATTATGAATATATATTTGAGAAGTAACACAACGAATTTTGAACTTTCTTTGAATACTGCCGGATCTTACCAGGCATTTTCGATTCCAAGGATTTTAAAGACCTTACCAAAATTAACTATCCACTACCTTACTAAGTGGATGTTTTATCTGTACCTTCCGTATTTACTAGCTAACTTACGTTAGCACTTCTGTAGTTGGAGCCGGCAACTACACCAGAAATAAAGAAAAAATCCATTTTTTTTTCGTCAAAAATCATGACCATAATTATCCTATCCTAACTACTTTACAACATTTATTTAAAGCATTGCTTTATGTCATAATGCATCATGGTATTGCATTAATATTTTTTTTGATATAGTTTTGTTGTAGTTAAAGCTACAACAATTACATTATGGGGAAAGAAATAGAAAAACTCGAGCAGTTAGGCTTTAGCAATTATGAAGCCAAAGTATTCCTTGCGCTGTACAAAGGCTCAATTATGAGCGCTGCAGATATTGCCAAAGAAGCAAAAATACCCAGACCTTCGGTTTACCAGATATTGAGGAGTTTTGCGGAAAAAGGTTTCTGCAATGAAGTTACCACACCAAAGAAGCAGTTATTTGAAATAATTGATTCAAAGGTAATACAGGATAAACTTGAAATTGAGTTTAAGACCAACTACAATCATAAACTTACGACCCTTAAGGCATGTTTTAACGAGATAAGACCGCTTTATAAAACAAGGCAGCCTGATGAGTACAGGACAGATGTCGAGCTCATTAAAGGATTCAACCTTCATCGCGAGCAGAAATTTCTGGAGCTTGTGAAGAATTCTTCAAAGGGAATACTTGTAATGAACCGGTTTATTGGTAATGTTTCAGGGAAACTTGATAAAGAAAGCCGCGATCTTCATAAACGCGGTGGTTATATAAGATCCATTTATGAGAACTCTACCAACTTCAAACTTAAAATTGATGACAAGTGGCAGAATGTTACCAAAGAGGATCTTATACAGTTGTGCGAGGACTTTGTAAAACACGGCGAAGATATCCGCTTTCTCAATGAAATTCCTCAGATACTGGCAGTTTTTGATGAGAAAATAGTTTATATCAGTCTATACGATGAAAAGGTACTGCCTCGGGATTCATCTGATGTGGTGATAAAGAACAAAAGGTTTGCTGCTTTTATTACCGGGTTATTTAATATTTACTGGGATAGGGCAGATACACTTGAAGCATTAAAAAAAGAATTAGAATAACAACATATTTTTAATAAACAAAAAAATTCATAACATTTATCTATTAGGGGGATAAAATCATGAAATCAGCATTAAAACTATTTGCAGCAGTGTTTTTCATTTTGGCAGCAGTAAGAGTAACCGAAGCACAGGAATATTCAATAAGCGGCAAAGTAAGGTACGCAGATAACAACGAGATTGTTACTTCCGGTGTGGTTAAGATGTTTGACAGCAACGGTAATCTTGTCGGTTCAGCAAGCATCAGTTATTCAGGTGATTACATCCTGTGGGCTCACAGAGTTGTTACAGGACAGACTAATGATCTTATTGGTTTTCCCAACATTGAGCCTGAAGAAGATTATGTTCCCACAGGATATCCAGATAAAGTTGACCCTGCAGCATTTACACATTTATACATAACCGAAAACATGACCGGTGTTGATATTTATGTTCAGAGGAGCCTTGGCGCCTTGAGGCCGGGCGTCACCACTTCTTTAAGCGGTATTGTTTTAAGCAATAACGTACCGGTAAGTGATGCGGTTGTTTACGCTAAACAGGGTGACCAGTATATAGGTTTCGGTGTAACAAACGCTAAAGGCGAATATAAGATAAACAATCTGCCTGTTGGAGATTACATCCTTGTAGCTCACAAAGTCGGCACACAGTCTGAATCAAGGTTCGTAACAATTACAGAAAATGGTAACAGCAATTTCAGCTTTGCATTAACTCCAAAAGCAGGAAATTTGGTTAACAATAATCCGTTTGAATTTGCATTATCGCAGAATTACCCGAATCCGTTCAACCCGAATACTGTTATAAGCTATTCAATTGCATCAGAAGGTAATGTAACATTAAAGGTTTTCAATTCCGCAGGTCAGCAGGTAAGCGAGCTTGTTAATGCTTATCATACTGCGGGAATCTACAATGCTGATTTTAATGCTTCGTCACTTTCAAGCGGTGTTTATTTCTACAGGCTTGATGCAAACGGATTTACGGCAACAAACAAAATGATACTTGTAAAATAGCATCAATTTTTTAACACGCAGCATCTGTTTCAAAAGGCAGCAATATAATTTAATATCTTATTGGGGGATTCCACAGAATATCCTGTGGGAAAATTGGGTCCCTGTAGTAAAATACAGGGACTCATTTAAAAATAATAATGAATAATAACAAAATTAAGTACGATATTCCGATCTCGGGCAATGTTATTATAAAGGTAGTGGATATTATTGGAACACCGGTGAGAGTTATTCTGAATGAACATGAAATCCCGGGGAACTACGAAATATCCCTGGATGCCGAGGCATTGCCGCCCGGGAAATATTACTACAAAGTAATGTTTTCGGGTATGAACGGGAACGGCACGCAGGATGCCGCGCTGAGCGGCGATACGATAGCTTCAGGTCAGGTGAAAATTGAGATATGATAAGTGATACTCTGGGATAAGGAGAATATATCTTATAGTACAAAAATGTGAAGTGTATTATGAATTAGAATAATTAAATCATTATCTTTCTTTTCTAATTATCCAATCTGAATACTTCAAATGAAATGTAAACCTGAAACATTATCTTTTCTTTGCAAAAGTGCCCTTTCCATCGAGCCAACAGGATCTTTTCCGGACTATCAAAATTTTACGTTTGCGGTAAAAGGAAATATTAGTATATTTGGATACGCGCGTATAGAGGACTTCCCCTGAAGAATGGGGCAGTCCTTTTTTTGTTAAGTGCAGCAAACTTGAATAAATTATAAGTGTTATGAAAAAAGTGATTTACATAATATTCGCCATTTCACTGTTTCACCAGTT
>CAZQYL010000296.1:0-3444 GCA_964597425.1 uncultured Ignavibacteriales bacterium
AGAGTAACTTAAAATATTGTATTATCTTTGTAATATAAATTTCCACTCAACCCACATATTCCGTTCACATTTTTAATGTTATTGTTCATCCCGTAGAAATAGTATTGAACTGAGATGAATAATATTTAGCTGCTCATTACTAATTGTATGAACTCTTCAATCACCAAAAGGGAAAAGGAGATATCTTATTATGAAAAAAAATATAACATTCATCTTTATTTTTTTGTTTGTTCTTGCAGGCAACTATTCTGCAGCTCAATCGTCTGGCAAATTTCTTAAACTCTATAAATCCATACCTAAGGACAAGCCTTCAATTCCAAGATTTTATAATGGAGAAGACTGTATAACACCTTATACAGGTTCTTTTGGAAACATAGGCGTTTCGAGCAGATATATTTTATATGAAGATGAAATTCTAAGTATTGTCATTGGTCAGGTAAAAGATACCAACGCGTATGTTTTAAAAAACACCGAATATCCGGATAAATCAATTTACCCTGTTGATATAATGAAAATTGATACAATTGGGAACACATATCACATGACTTTTAGGATTTCCAGCACCGATTTACATCAGGATAAGTTGAATAACTTCAAATTAATATATAAAAAGCAACCTACTCCTGAAATCGATAAAACGAAAAAGAAATATACGGTAACGAATAAAAATTTTGAAGAAAGTGATAGTTCTGTAGTGTATATTGTAGAAGAAGTTCTTAATGAAGAATCAATGAAGGATATTACTATCAGTAATTTCAATATTGAAATTAGGAAAAAATATCATTTTAGACCAGGTTTCGGAATATTCAAATCCAACCTCAAATCTAACGAATTTGAGTTTATTACCGATATTAATGATCCGGATCATGGGCAAAAAGTTGTAAATAACGGTAATAACACAACTTATGGAGCAACTTTAGGGGCTCTTATTTACCCATTCGGTCATGACGATAAACTTTTTTGGGATAAAGATTATATAGGCAAGAATTTTGAGAATATGATAGTTTTCTACATTGGAATAGGCTTAGCTTCAAAAGATGGTTTGTATACGGATTTCTTTTTTGGTACCGGCATCTCGGTTTTTAAAATAAATCTAATTGCCGGCGTTCATTATGGACGTGAAAAACATCTGCAAAACGGACTTAGAATGGATACTGTATATCCTTCAAATACTTTCGGTGACATTTCGAAATATGTAGATAGTTCAGAGAAATTTAGCTTTTTTTATAGTTTGATAGTTGATGCTGAGGTGTTTACGAAATTTTTTAAATAATTTATATGATAAAATTTTTAATTCACATTTTTTTTGATGCGAAATTCGGACTAAAGTCCTAATTAGCGAGATCCATTAATCCCCGCCCTAAAAGGCGGGGAAAATTAAAAAATGTTTATTGTCTGTTTCAATTATCTTCTTTTCTTTGCCGTCTTTTGCTGTTTAATGTTTTTCGTTTTGCTTTTCTTTGAACCTTTGTGGTAGTCTTCAGATTTGATTTTTTTTAATCTAATCCCACCATGTTAAATACATATAACTGCCCCCAGGACAATCGCCACAATACACATCAATACCCCGCAATTAATATTGAATTTTCCAATGGTTTATGTTATTTTTCATGTACAGGAGGCCTTAAATAAATGAAAAAGCCTAAATCCTATCTGTACTCCAATCTAATTGTAATTTTAGCTGTAATTTTTATTGCCGCACCAAAGGTGCTCAGCCAGCAGGCTGATGAAGTATTCGTAAATGTCAACGAAGCCATCGTTGTTGTCGAAGCATATGACTTCGAAGGCAATAAATCCACCCAGGGCAGCGGCGTAATACTTAAGGATAAAAATATCCTCGTCACAAATTTTCATATCTTTGCCGGCAACGAAAAGATCGTGCTGAAGCATAAGGATAAGGAAATTAAGTATACCGAAATCGTAGGGCTTAGCATCGATAAAGATGTGCTCGTGCTTTCGCTCGAAACCGGTGAATTCCCGCAGGTGAAGATCGGCAGCACCGCCAACATGAAAGTTGGCAGCAAAGTGTTCGCTATCGGCAGTCCAATGGGACTCGAGAACACCATCACCGAAGGTCTCGTTGGCGGTTTTAGGAAATTTGAAGATAAAAAAAATGATATCGAGTATATCCAGATAAGCGCTAGCCTCTCCCCCGGCTCAAGCGGGGGAGCCGTACTCAATTCCGATGGCGAGCTTATCGGTATCAGCACCATGGGAATGAAAGAAGGGCAGAACCTAAATTTCGCAATCAAGATAGAAGACGTGCTGAGCGTTGATCTTGGTGAGTACAAAGATAAGGTTAAGCTTGAATCAATTAATTATTTTTTCAAGGGCAAATCACTTTACGAAGATACACAATATGAAAGTGCTATAAATTATTTCAATAAATTTCTTGCCAAAGTGCCTAATGATGCAATCTGTTTAAACTTCCGTGGACTTGCTTACCTGCAGCAAAAGAAATACGAAGAAGCACTGAAGGATTTTAACCAGTCATCAAAGCTAGACCCCGAGTATCTTGCCCCTGTTATCAACAAGGCGGATATTAATTACAAAATGGAGAACTACGAGAAGGCCGTTAGTGATTATACAAAGATCATAAATAAATACCCTGATCTTGTTGGTCCTGTGTATTCACGAGGTTTGGCAAGGATGCAGTTAGGCGATTGGGCTGATGCGATAAAGGATTTTACAAAAGCCATCAAGATCGATAAAAATTACGTGCAGGCATATCTTAACCGTGGAATATCATATTATTATGATAAACAATACTCCGAGGCTGTTGATGACTGGACGAAAGCCAAGAATCTGAATCCAAGCCTCGCGCCCCAGCTTAATGACTGGATAGATAAAGCCGATTTTTTTATGAGTAACCAATAGTTGTAATTGATCAATTCTTAAAAAGAGAAAAATGAAAAAGTATATATTAATATTATTTCTTCTTGCTGCCGCAAGCGTTAATACCTTCACTCAAACTGATAGCCTAAGTGCCGGCTGGAAAACAAAAGAAGATTTTGAAGCTGCCGAAGGAAATGTGAAGAAGTTCATATTATGGCTCCAGAACAATACACCGGCTCAGGATAAAGATCTGCGCAAAGCTGTAAGTGCGTATGTATTAAAGTGGTTTGTTGATTGTCCCTATATTGCAATCAGCATTGATGAAAAATTTGAATTACTGAATTCTGGTTATACTTATGAGCCGGATATGCTGGGGATATACATGTTCGGAATAGGTTATTACCTTATCGAACATAAAAATGAAAAAATGGGATTGAAGTCTGTTTACGCTGGATATAAATCAATGTTAGCGCTTTATGAAACAATTCTTAAAGCTGAACCATCTGCAACGAGTAAGCAGCTTGATGAATATAAAAAACTTGAAACCAGCAGCGAGTTAAAAAGCTATATTAAAGATAAGTACTATTAAAAACTAACTGCAACTGTGTG
>CAZQYL010000297.1:0-3428 GCA_964597425.1 uncultured Ignavibacteriales bacterium
ATCAGAGATACATGTACTTTTGCTGAGCTTGTTGATAAATTCGGCGAAATTTACAGTGAAATAGGGGCATACTTAAAAGCTAATTCACTCAAAACTGCCGGTTACCCGTTCGGGATTTATCATTCATTTTCACCTGAAAAAGTCGATCTGGAAGCCGGAATTGCCGTTGAAGGTAACCCTGCAGGAAGCGGAAGGATAAATGCAACACATACATATTCAGGCAAAGCAGCCAATACGACTTTCACGGGTCCGTATGAAAAATTAAGTGAAGCCTGGGTTGAATTTGCGAAGCTGGTTGATGCTGATAATCATAAGCTTGCCGGACCATGCTTTGAAGTTTACGTTACTGACCCCGAAGATGAACCGGACAGTTCCAAATGGATCACAGAACTTTATACACCGGTTGAATGAAAATAGACGTACACACTCACATACTGCCTGAAAACTGGCCTGATCTGAACAAAAAATATAACACTCACGGTTTTGTTACCGTTGAGCATCATAAACCATGCTGCGCCAAAATGATGATCGGTGATAAAGTATTCCGTGAAATTACCGATAATTCATGGAGCAGCACAAAACGTATTTCTGAGTGTGATGAACATAATGTTTCAATGCAGGTGCTTTCAACTGTGCCCGTGATGTTCAATTACTGGGCAAAACCTGAGGCTACTTATGATCTTTCACGGTACTTAAATGATCACATTGCAGGAGTTGTGCGCGATAACCCTTCAAGGTTTATCGGACTTGGTACCTTGCCAATGCAGGATACGGGGCTTGCTATCAAGGAGCTTGAACGGTGTACGAAAGAGCTTGGGCTGGCGGGCATAGAAATTGGTACGCACATTCACGGCAAGAATCTGGATGATGCTGATGTATGTGAGATATTTCATGCCTGTGAAGAAATGAATGCCGCTGTTTTCGTTCACCCATGGGATATGCTGGGTAAAGACAGGATGCCCGAGTACTGGCTGCCGTGGCTTGTTGGTATGCCCGCGGAAACTTCGCTTGCGATATGCTCTATGATATTTGGCGGCGTATTTGAAAAGTATAAAAAGTTAAAAGTGTGCTTCGCACACGGCGGGGGATCGTTCCCGTTTTCTATCGGTCGGATTGAACATGGATTCAACGTCAGACCGGACCTCGTTCAGACCAAAAACAAAATTAATCCCCGCAACTATTTGGGTAAGTTCTGGCTTGATTCACTTGTTCACGATGAACTGGCAATGAAGTTTCTCATCGATCTGATAGGTGAAGATTGCATCGTAATGGGTTCTGATTATCCTTTTCCGTTGGGCGAGCATGTACCCGGAAAACTTATCGAATCAATGGCAGAATTTAACAGCGTTGTAAAAGAGAAGCTGCTGTGGAAAAACGCCGCTGAGTTTTTGGGAGTGACAGAATCTATTCAGAAAATATACAGCAATATATCTCTATAAAGTCAACAAACAAGTAGTGTATAAAGAACAAGGGGTCACAACCCCTTGTTCTTGTAACTAACTAATTGAATGATGAAACTATTTCTGCTTTTTGCCTTTCCGCGCCTTATGCGGTCCCGCTTTTCTGCTTAGCGGGATGACTTCTGCCTTTTGCCTTACTTAACCAGCACCATTTTCTTCATATCACTGTACTTCCCTGACTCCAGCTTATAATAGTAGATACCAGAAGCATAATTACCCGCGCTGAACTCAACTTCATATGTACCTGCTGATACAACTTCATTCACAAGCACTGCTATCTGCTGACCGGTGGAATTATATACAGTGAGTTTTGCATTTTCACCGCCTATGGCAATATCAAATCTTATCCTGGTAACCGGATTGAACGGATTGGGGTAGTTCTGCATAAGTTCAAACTTATCCGGTACAATCGTTGAAATCGGTTCAATTCCGATGACCTGGTTCAGGGCTCCGCGTGAATCAATTAGCCCCCACCCGAAATAATTGTCAAATCCCGGTGTATCTTCACTTGCGGGACCAACCTGGTCACGCGCTGAATTCTTCAATGCATTATAAACATCATTATATGTAAGAGAGGGATTCACACTATAAAGAAGAGATATTACTCCTGAAGTCATAGGTGTTGCCTGCGAAGTGCCGCACCAATAGCTTGTTGTATTGGGATTGTTATACACCAGCCCAAGGATCATTTCTCCAGGTGCAGCAAAATCAATATGCGGACCGTAGCTGCTTCCGCCGCCCCAGCAGAAAGGAACAGCACGGAACATCCTGTTGTTGATAGCGCCAATGGCAATCACATTACTAAGACCTGCAGGGTAGTATGTAACATTATTGTTATTGTTCATCATACATGCAACTACTATTCTGCCGTTATTGAATGCATAAGTAACAGCATCTGCCATAGCCTGGCTGAATGACTGTCCTCCAACGCTCATGTTAAGCACTTTGGCTCCGTTATCTACAGCGTAAATGATCCCGGAAGCGAACCAGGAATACTGACCTGAGTTTGATGAATTCAGAATTTTTACCGGCATTAACCTGCAGTTCCAGTTAACACCTGCCATCAATGAGCCATTGTTGCCTTTTGCGCCAACAATGCTGCCGACATTTGTACCGTGCCCCTGGTCATCTGTTGGATCGTTATCGTTATTTGCGTAATCATAACCCTGAACAAGTCTGCCGGAAAATTCCGGGTGACCCAGCGGCATGCCTGAATCAAGGATGGCAACAATAACATTAGTACCGGTTGTAATATCCCATGCATTAACAGCATTTATATCGCCCCCTGAAGTTCCGGCTACTCCGCCTATGGTCTGCCCCGTGTTGCGCAATCCCCACTGATTTGAAAATGACGGGTCATTTGGAACTACCGATGAATTTTGAGTTGTATTATATCCGGCAAAGTAACCTGCTGAGTATCCTATGTGGTCTAGTTCAGCGTATTCTATCTGTAAATTACCTGAAATGTATTTTCTGGCACTTTCAATAGTAGTTAAACCTGAATTAATCTCAATTATGAAAATTCTTTCAATTCCCCCTGCAAGCGGCGTAAGATCAGCGTCCGGTTTAACGGCTTTAATTGTCCTGATATTGCATTGCTGCATAAACAGGTTCAGTATGGAATTCCTGTTCATCTTTTCCGAACCTGCTTCAAGGCTCTCAATTAGATTTTTCGGGGTAAGTTCGCGGGCTTCCCTCAATAATTCAGTGCCCTGTTTAAATTTTATGATGAGTGTATTTTTACTGTATTCATCAGAGAACAATGTGGATGCCTGCATAATGACAAGCAGTGAGAATGCAGTGAGTATTTTGCTGAATAAATTGGTGAGCTGGTTTGACGGTTTCATTTCACCTCCGGTGTGATGTTATTTGCATAATTCAATTAATGATCAAAAATAACAATATTTTTAAGTTATTACTTTATCTAAATTTACGGATAAGTGTATGCGTATGTTCTGTAAAAAATGG
>CAZQYL010000298.1:0-3423 GCA_964597425.1 uncultured Ignavibacteriales bacterium
ATACCTTTGAGGTAATATATCTCTATATTACTGCCAAAATCTCCAGACCACACCAAATGAACAGTTTGTCCGGAAGCGCAAATGCTGGGTGACTGAACAGAGGTTTCTGTGTTGGTCAGTTTATGATCAATTTGCCAGGTTTGCCCTCCATTAACAGATCTTTTAAAATATACCTGGTATGTCCCGGTAGTGTTATCGATCCAGGTTACAAAAACAGTATCACCGGAACAGGCAGCTGAAGGATGCAGTGATGCGCCGGAATTATCTGTAATTCGCTGCTTTGAAAGAAAACTTGCCCCGCCGTTGGTAGAGCGCATCAAGCTCAGTTCCGGGTTACCATAAGAATCATCAGGAAACATAATATATAATTTTGGCCCGTTTGCGCAAACAGCAGGTTCACGCATAAAATCACCCACTGTTAACTGGTTCAGCGTATTCCATTGTGAGCCGTAATTAGATGAAGCCTTGAAAGATATGAAAGCTTCCGCGCTGTTAAATTGACTCTGCCATGTTAGATAAACATATGCCCCTGAAACAGCAATTGAGGGATTATGAACGGAAATTGAAGTATTTGACTGAATAGTAACAACCGGTCTCCAGTCTGTCCCGCCATTGGTAGACTGCCTGTAATGCACTTCATATGCACCACTTATAAGTTTAGTCCAAACTGCGTGAACTCTTTGACCATCAACAGCTACGCATGCATCCTGAAGATGATCCAGCGTTCCGGATATCAGAATATCGGGCGTCCAGGAAACTCCTCCGTCGACAGATCGTTTATAGAAAACCGATGACAGGTTATTTTCATTCTTTGCAAACACAACATGAATGGAATCTTTATTTACCGCTATGGGATGAGAATTATTGAGGCAAATTTTTGGCGTACCAAGCGAGTTAGTTAGTTTCACTTCAGGAAGCCATTGTGCAACAAGAGTGGATGAAGAACAGACAAAAAGAAGAACAAAAAATTTTACCAGGCAAATTAGTTTTTTCATAATACAGTAGTATTAAAATTTATAAAAAAACTGCTAACCGGTAATTATTAAAAAACTGCAGTAATAAAAATAAGAGGGTGGGTCAGGATGGGTTATCAATAGTACAGTTCAAAAATAATACATAAATTAAGTATTTACAATCAGAAATCTAAAGTCATATTCTTTTTACGCATTTATCCTTATTTTTGCCCTAACAATTCGTATTAAGACCAGTTGAAATATCCCGAAAATGCCGGTTATATTATTGCAGTCGATTCAGGCGCTACAAAAAGCGAGGTTTTGCTGTATCCGGTTAATGAAAGCGGGAAAGAAAAGATCAGATTATACAAATTCCCGTTCATTAACTTAAATCTTCTGGGGTATGATGAATCGCTGAAACGGCTGAAAAAGATAGTGAAAGATGTTTCAGGGGTTGTTGGCAAAAATAAAATAGCAGCAGTTGCGGCGGGAATATCCGGCGCGAGGTACGAAAAGGACAGGAAACGCCTGGCATCGGCATTGAGCAAGGCAACAGGGATAATGAAAGTTTTTATACTGCCCGATACAGAAATAGCCCTTGAAGCTGCTTTTGCCAAGAATGTGAAAAATTGCGGGATATTAATAGCAGGAACAGGTTCAATTCTCTATTATAGAGCAGGTGACGGAAAAATCAACCGCATAGGCGGATGGGGCAGGCATATTGGCGATGAAGGCTCGGGGCACTGGATAGCAAGAGAAGCATTGTATAAGGTAACCAAGCACTACGATAAAAGGCTTGAGGCAGAAAAGCTTGCAGTGGTAATAAAAAAGGAATTCGGTATTGATGAAGCGAATATCATAAAGCATGTGTATCACCTTAATTTTGAAATATCAAAATTAACCAAACATGTTTTCCGATGCGCTGAAAAAGGCGATAAAGTATCAATTGAAATAATAAGAGACGCTGCAGGAAACCTGCTGACACATTTTATTCCGTTGAAGAAACAGAAGTACACAATAGCTATGATGGGTTCACTGTTAACAGAAGAAAAACTGCTGGCAGTTGAATTGAAAAAAGCAGCGAAAAAACATTTCCCGAATATTAAGCTTATACAGCCGGAGTTTGCGCCTGTTTGGGGAGCGGTAAAATATGCTTTGCTAAATGCCAAATTTCAAAGCTCAAATGTCAAATAGATGATTGAATAGCTGTAACTATCCTCCCTCCCATTCGTGGAAGGCTGGGGTGGGGTCGTTTCTCTGTAACTCTGGTTCTTTGTTGTAAAAAAGATATTGTAGAGACACAATACTTGTGTCTCGAAAGCAAGACGCATATAATGCGTCTCTACATATTCATAAAAAATGCACGCAGATAAAATAATAATAATTGATTTCGGTTCACAATACACCAAGCTGATTGCACGCAAGGTAAGGGAGTGCCACGTATACTCAGAAGTAATTGCATGTACCGCTGATATGACGGGACTGGTAAATGATAAAACCATAAAAGGTATAATCCTTTCAGGTGGACCCCAGAGCGTTTATATGAAAAACGCGTATTCACTTGCAGAGCTGATACTCAGCCTGAATGTGCCGATACTCGGAATTTGCTATGGGCTGCAATTGCTATCGCACCACTTTAAGGGCAGTGTAAAAGGCGGCGTTACCCGGGAGTTCGGCAAAACGAATATCCGCATAACGTCACGCAAAGGAATACTCTCTGGTGTAACAAGTGACCTGACAGTATGGATGAGTCACCACGATCACATAAAAAAATTACCCCGTGGATTTAAAGCCACATCTAAAAGTGAAAACGGACTTATCAGCAGTTTTGAAGCTGTGAAAGAAAGAATTTACGGCGTGCAGTTCCACCCCGAAGTTAACCATACACAGCAGGGAATAAAAATACTCAACAACTTTCTTTATAAGATATGCCGAATTAAAAATAAATGGCAGATGGGTTCGTTCATCAATGAAAAGGTGAAAGAAATTAAGCAGCTCGTTGGGAATGAGAAAGCCATTTGCGCTATGAGCGGCGGGGTTGATTCCGCGGTAGCCGCTTACATGATAAATAAGGCCATCGGGAAAAACCTGGTATGCGTTCACATAGATAACGGCCTGATGCGCAAGAATGAAAGCGCCGAAATTGTGAAGTATTTTAAAGGCAAGCTGAATTTAAAATTCATTGACGCATCAAAATTATTCTTAAGCCGCCTGAAGGGTGTAATTGATCCCGAAAAGAAACGAAAAATTATCGGCAAGACATTTATAGATGTATTCCAGGATTTCGCGAAAAAACAGGCTAAGGGCAAAAATAAAATTAAGTATCTTGTACAGGGTACGTTATACCCTGATGTAATTGAATCATCATCGTTCCACGGACCAAGCGTTACTATTAAAACGCATCACAATGTTGGGGGATTGCCAAAATCACTGCATATGCAGTTAATTGAGCCATTCAGGGAACTATTCA
>CAZQYL010000299.1:0-2060 GCA_964597425.1 uncultured Ignavibacteriales bacterium
AACATCTGCATACACGGACATTTTTACCAGCCGCCCCGCGAGAATCCATGGACGGGCGAAATTGAAAAGCAGGATAGCGCTGAGCCGTATCATGACTGGAATGAGCGCATTCACCATGAGTGTTATAAAGCAAATTCAGAAGCGGAAATAATTGATGATACAGGAAAAGTTGTTGCCATAGTTAATAATTATGAGCTGCTGAATTTTAATTTCGGGGCTACCCTGCTTGCATGGATACAGCATAAACACCCCGAAACATACAACAAGATAATTGAAGCAGATAAAAACAGCATTACCGCTCACAACGGGCACGGCAATGCAATTGCCATGTGCTATAACCACATGATAATGCCCCTGTCTAACCTGAATGATAAGATCACACAGGTTCTTTGGGGACTGGCTGATTTTAAACATCACTTCGGGCGTGATTCCGAAGGCATATGGCTGCCGGAAACAGCCTGCGATATTGAAACGGTTGAGGTATTGATAAATCTTGGCATAAAATACATTATACTTGATACAAGCCAGGCTGCGTACTGCAGGAAAATGGGTTCTGCTGAATGGATCGATGTAAATGACGGTTCTATAAATCCCAAAAGACCTTACAGGTGTTTCTCTGAAGTTCATAAAGAAAAATATTTAGATATATTTTTTTATGACGGACCTGTATCAAAATCGGTAGCCTTTGATGATGTACTTGAAAGTTCACAAAACCTGCTGAAAAAAATATTCAATGCTGAAGATAAGGAAACAAAGGATAATCAGCTGATCAGTGTAGCGACTGACGGCGAAACTTTCGGTCACCATAAAAAACACGCTGAAAGAACGCTTGCGTTCTTTATGAAGTCACTTGCCCCGCAGAATGCACTTAAAATTGTTAATTACGGCGAGTATCTTGAAGCATATCCCCCGCAGTATGAAGTAATGATCAAGCCCGGCGAAGGAACTTCGTGGAGCTGTGTGCATGGCGTTAAGCGGTGGAAAGAAGATTGCGGCTGCGGTGGCGGAGGAGGATGGATCCAGCAGTGGCGCAAGCCGTTGAGGGAAACCATGGACTGGCTGCGCGACCAGATGATTATCATTTTTGAAAATATCGGCGGAATAATTTTTACAGATGTATGGAAAGCCAGGAATGAATATATTTCATTGCTGCTGAATAACACTTTAGAGGAACGGGATAATTTCTTTAGAAATAATACCACTAAAGAGCTTTCAGAAAACGAAAAGCAAATTGCACTAAAGCTGCTTGAATTGCAGAGGTACTCAATGCTTATGTATACAAGCTGCGGATGGTTCTTCAGTGAAATATCAGGACTTGAAACAGTTAAGATACTTGAATACTCTGCGCGCGCCATGGAAATTGTAAATGAACTGACCGGGATAAATGTTGAAAATGACTTTAAACTAAGATTGGGCGAAGCTAAAAGCAACATTCCCAAATACAAAACCGGCAAAGGTGTGTACGAAAAACTTGTTATTCCCCATAAACACTTAAACATAAACCAAAGGTAGTTAAATATTGTATAACACAGAAAATAACGATGCATACTTACTGAACAGCCGCACTGCCGATAAATGGCGCCGGATAGGCACTAAACGCAGGGCAGGTGTTGCAGTTCCTCTGTACTCTGTTTATTCCGCTGAAAGCACAGGCATTGGCGAATTAACGGATATCAAACTTCTGGCTGAGTGGTGTTTAGCAGCGGGAATATCGATAATTCAGTTGTTACCCTTAAACGATGTTGGCAGTGATTTTGCGCCGTATAATTCTGTTTCATCATTTGCTATTGACCCTATGTATTTAACCATTAAGGATATTAGAAATGCCGATATTGCTCCTTTCCTGCATGAACTCGAGCGGCTGAAAAAGAAACACAAACCGCTCTTTAGAAGAGTCAATTACAAAATTAAGCAGGCAAAAATTGACCTGTTGTGGAAGATATACAAGTCGACAAAGACAGATGATATAGCTGAATTTAACACTTATAGATCGGTTAACGAGTATTGGCTGAATGATTATTCCGTTTACAAAGTAATTTCAGAAATGAATCCTGACACCG
>CAZQYL010000299.1:2160-3422 GCA_964597425.1 uncultured Ignavibacteriales bacterium
ATGGGACAAAAATGGGGCATGCCGCCATATGAATGGAACAATATCGCCAATGATGGATTCATTTATGTAAAAGAGAAGCTTAAATATGCCGAAAACTTTTACGATATGTACAGGATAGACCATTTTGTGGGCTTATTCAGGGTTTGGGTGAGTCCCGTAGATGACTATACAACACCCGGCTCATACATGCCTAAGGAAGAATACCTGTGGGAACCACATGGCAGGCGGATCATCGAAGAAATGGTAAATTCATCGAAGATGCTCCCCTGTGCCGAAGATCTTGGCACCGTGCCGGGCTGCTCATATCATGTATTGAGTGAATACGGAATTCCCGGGATCGATTTTCAGCGGTATTACAAAAATCAGGGCGGTTTCCGCCCGGGGTATGAATACAGGCTTAACTCCGCAGCGGTATGCTCAACCCATGATTCAAGCTTCTGGGTCAACTGGTGGCAGTTTGAAGCCGGCACAATTGATGAAAAATTGTTTGATATGTCCTGCGAAAAGGCCGGAATTCACCCCGGACATGTGAAATACAGCAAAAAAATCCTTTTTGATAAGTACAGATCAAACCACGGAAGGCTATACTGGAATGAGGACATAAATTCACCCCAGCTTGTAGCGGAAATACTTAATGTTTCACAGGATTCAGTGCACAGCATCATATATGCTTACACTGAAAGCTACAGGGAAAAAGAGAAATTTCTGAATTATCTTGGATATGAGGGCGATATAAACGGTGTTTCAACAGAACTAGTACAAAAATGCATTTTTGCAATAAATAGCTCAAATTCTATCTTCAGCATTCAGTTATTACAGGATTACCTTTCACTTGATCAGGGATTACTCACAAAAATCGGCAAGTATAAATACAGGATCAACACTCCGGGAAGCGTAAGCAGGAATAACTGGTCGCAATTGCTGCCACTGAGCCTGGAAGAACTGAGTACATTGGGAGTTAATTCAGACCTAAAACAACTGATTACTGACACCACAAGAATATAGATATTGCTTTAATTACGTCTATTTATCTTCATTTAAAATAAGTGCCTTAGCTCCCTGCAGCTCCCGTTTTTCTTTCTCGGTTATAGTGGGGTAGCCAAGGTTAAGTTTTTCTAAAGTACCCACAATAATATCACCAACGGCTGCTCTCATAAACCACTTCTTATCAGCGGGTATCACATACCATGGCGCGTAATCTGTTGAAGTATTTTCAATTGCATCTTCAAAAGCCTTCATGTATTTATCCCACAATTGCCGCT
>CAZQYL010000300.1:0-3409 GCA_964597425.1 uncultured Ignavibacteriales bacterium
TGGATAAGCTTGCGCAGATGGGAAGGCTTTACATGAAGTTCGCCCTGGAAAACAGGGACTACTACGACCTTATGTTCATAGCAAAAGGCGTAGCCGAAAAAATTACAGAGAAGCAGGAGTGGGAAGTTGGCAACCGTTCATACGATTACCTCCGTGAAACGGTTAAAGCATGTATTGAACAGGGTTACATCAACGATCCAAATGTTGATGCTGTGACTTTCGGTATATGGGGATTCGTTCACGGAATGGCGGCATTAATTATCCGCGGCAGATGCGCCATGATGCCCGAAGAATTTATTGAACAAACAGTAGCAGGCAGTTTGAGTTTTATGTACACACACTTAATTTCAAATAGTAAATAATAATCCTCAAGTCCCCTCCCATGTCATAGCCAGGTCTGCGACTTAGTAAGGAGGGGATTTTGGTCGGAGAACCGGCAAAGACGGTGGAGGTCTGAGAACATGGCACAAATAATCAAAGGAAGAAAGTTCGCAAATGTACAGGGAGACTTTGTTGTATTCCTGATAGGCATGAGGGTAAACAACTGGTTAATGATACACAAATGGTTTCCGGTTGCAATGGCTATGCCTAAGATGATAAAGGAGCTGTATAAAAATCCACAAAGCGGATTCATGGGCGAGAATAGCTGGTTTGGCAGGACAACAATATCCGTGCAGTACTGGAAATCATTCGAACATCTGGAAGCATACGCGAAGAATAAAGATATGGAGCACTTCCCCGCATGGAAAGCCTTCAACCTGAAGGCAAGGCAAAGCGGTGTGGTGGGAGTTTGGCACGAAACATACAAAATATCACAGGGCAGCTACGAAAATATATATGTAAATATGCCGCTCTTTGGATTAGGTAAATCAGGCGCTGTGAATGAAGCAATTGGGAAAAATGAACACGCAGCCGGAAGAATTAATAATTAACAAAATACAATAAGAATAATAATAGTATGCAGACAATTTTAGGTTCAACCGGAATTATTGGAAGAACACTCGCAAAAGAGCTTGCGCAATATTCAGATAAAATAAGGCTTGTCAGCCGCGATCCAAAAAAAGTAAATGCAGGTGATGAGCTTGTTAAAGCTGACCTATTGAACAGGCAGCAGGTAATCGATGCTGTTAAAGGATCGGATGTTGTTTACCTCACCGCGGGACTGAAGTATGATAGTAAAATATGGCAGGCTGAGTGGCCCGTTATTATGCAAAACGTTATTGATGCGTGCAAATCTGCCAAATGTAAGCTTGTATTCTTTGATAATGTTTACGCCTACGGCAGAGTGAAGGGATGGATGACCGAAGAGACTCCATACAACCCCGTAAGCAAAAAGGGTGAAGTAAGAAAACATATAGCCGAAATGCTTATGAATGAAGTTAAGCAGGGCAGCATAAATGCAATGATCGTCAGAGCCGCTGATTTTTACGGCCATGATACCCTGGCAGTAATAACGGAAACTGTTTTCAAAAACTTTGCAGCCGGCAAGAAAGCGCAGTGGCTTATCAGCGATAAATTCAGGCACTCATTTACATACGCTCAAGATGCAGCAAAAGGAACAGCTTTGCTGGGCAATACACCGGCTGCATATAACCAGGTATGGCACCTGCCAACAGATAAAAATGCTTTGACGGGTAAGGAAATTATTCCATTGATAGCACGAGAGTTTGGCGCAGAGCCCAAGTACATGAATGTTCCCAAATGGATGCTTCGCATCATTGGTTTGTTTAATGCCAATATAAGAGAATCGATCGAAATGCTTTATCAAAACGATAGTGATTATCTCTTTTCATCTGAGAAATTTGAAAAAGCATTTGAACTTAAACCAGGATCATATGCTGATGGAATTAAAGAGACAGTAAGTAATATGAAAAAGAATAATTAATTATTAAAAACATAAAAACAACATGATTAAAGTATTATGCATTCTGTTCATTTTTTCAGTTGCAGCCTACGGGCAGGATAAGGGCACCATAAACGGCAAAGTTACCGATAAGGAAACAACTAATCCGGTGCCGGAAGCGACCGTTACAATTGAAAACACTACTTTTAAAACTGTAACCAATGCGCAGGGTAATTTCCAGTTTGCAGGCGTTCCGCTTGGCACATACGAAATCAAAGTCACCTGCCTGGGATATGAAGCATTCATTCATACAGATATTGTTGTGAACTCTTCAAGGCCCGCAGATGTACAAATAGAACTGCTGCTTTCTAATATCACCACAGACCAGATAGATGTTGAAGGGAAGTACTTCCAGAAACCAACAGATGTGAGCACAAGCAGCTACAGCCTTGATTTTGAAGAAGTTCGCCGCGCCCCCGGCGCTGTTGAAGATATTTCGCGTATGGTGCAGATAATGCCGGGTGTATCACCCGCAAACGACCAGCGCAACGATCTTATTGTTCGCGGCGGCTCACCCGCTGAAAACCTTACCATGATAGACGGCATCGAAATTCCTAATGTCAACCATTTCCCCACGCAGGGCTCTTCCAGCGGACCCATTGGAATGATAAACGTGAAGTTCATTGATGATGTAAATTTTTCAACTGGCGGATTTTCAGCGCGCTACGGCGATAAGCTTTCTTCTGTTATGGATATCAAGTTCCGCGAGGGATACAACAAAAGTTTTCTGAGCGATATAAATCTTTCAACTGCCGGTTTTGGCGGTATTTTTGAAGGACCATTATTCACAAAGAAAGGATCGTTCATATTTTCCGTCAGGAAAAGCTACCTGAATCTGATAAAGGGCGCAATAAGACTTGCTGCTGTGCCTGATTACTGGGATTTTAATCTTAAGGCAGTTTACAATATTGATAAAAATACAAAAATATCGTTTGTGGGAATTGGCGGGCTTGACAAGATAAGTTTTGAAGGCGAGTCTCCTGAGATCAGTGATGATAATCCATACGGTAAAGCCAAAGGGGACCAGCAGCAGTTCACAGCCGGCTTCAACTTAAAAAAACTGTTCAAAAAAGGTTTCTGGCAGACTGTTCTTGCAAATTCATCCGCATTCCTGAATTATACAAATTATGATCTGAGAACGGATGAGCTTGTGTTCAAATACGATTCATATGAAAGCGATTTTAATCTTAAGAGTGAAGTTTTTTACCAGCTGAATAAGTCAAACAACATTATAATTGGCGCCACAGCACGATACATAAAATTCAGCAACGAAACTTTTTACGCTGCAGATACAACAGCTTTTGGTGACCCGATACCCGAGGCAAATATTGATGTAAAGGATAATTACTATAAAGCATCCGGATTCGCACAGTACACACTGAAACTGCCGGGCAACAGGGTAATATTAAACGCCGGGGCAAGGGTTGATTATTTTTCAGGCATCAAAAAAAATATCACTGCATCGCCAAGGTTTGGGGTAAGTTACAGTCTGTTTGCAAACACCAC
>CAZQYL010000301.1:0-3403 GCA_964597425.1 uncultured Ignavibacteriales bacterium
GTTCATATTTGTAATTGTCGGGTTCAGCTGCGTTCCTGAATATGAACCGTTTCCGCTTCCGTTCCATCTCTGGAAGTAATAATCCTTGCCATTATAAGTAAGCTGAGAAGGAGTTGGTGCAAAAGTAACTGTTGATGCAGAATCATAAAACAGGTTACCACCTGTTACGGTTACCGGCATACCGCCCGGTGATACTGATGTAATAAGTTTGAACTGTGTCTTAAAGTTTGCTGTATATGTGGATATATTACTTGAAACATTGATGGTCTGATTTGTATCGCCGCCGTTGCTCCAGCTGGTAAACACATACCTTGTTGAACCTGAAACCTGCGGTGATATAGCTGTCAATGTGTGTGATGAATTCACATCCCAGTTAAAAAATGCTGAATTGGTATAAGTAGTGCCATCAACTTTGAACTGAAGAAGCGGTTTGCTTGTATTTACTGTTACAAAATTTCTGCCAACTAGGTATGTTACAGATGTTTTGTGAACCTTGCCATTGGAATTTGTACCCGTAATAATTATCCTGTAATCGTTCACCGGCACTGAAGCGGATGAATTTACCTGAACTGAAAAATTAGCAGGGAAAGAACTGATTACGTTCCCGCCCGGGAAAGAAACTGTAATTCCCGCATTCGGCGGATCAACTTCTGCTGTTAACGTAACCGCCGAGTTATACCCTGCGCTTGTAACCGGGATCTGAAGGTCATATGATGCCGACTGACTCTGTCCCTGTACCACAGACCTGAACGGGCTGTTAGGGATGAGTGTAAAATTAGCCGGTTTTTTGGCAGCATTCAGTATTTCCTGGCCGCGCTGTACAAATACTATAGGCATTACTTCAGCCTGGTTCCAGATCGGGTCCTTATAAAAAGTCTTTTCAATAATTGTGGTCTGACCGGGATACAAAGTTGCTGCATGCCCTGAGCCGCCGTTATTCATTCTTCTCATTACATCATAAAAATCCGTCTCTCCGTTCGTACCGGGAGGCGATGAAAAATGATTGTGTCTTTCCTGGATTGAAAAATGTACAAGAACACTTGGATTCGGCAGATACACTTCACAATATATCCTGGCTCTTACCCTGATACTGTCTCCAAATGTGCTGTCAGTCAATATTACTGTTATAGGACTTAACAGGTTTGTTCTTGTTTCAAAGTTAGCGGTCAATCCTGCATTTGAATAAGGAGACTGAATGCTGAGTATACCATCCATTCTGGCCTGAGGTATTGAGTTGATACTGTAAAATGACCTTCTGGATGTATTATCAGCCGGATTGTAGAGATAATAACCGTCGTTACCCGGAGCAGGCCAGTTCATATGATATGCTATGCCAACTATCTTATCAGCATCAAGCCCGTTAATGAAAGCCTCCATTGTCGGATTGTTTGATGCGCATGGTCCGCATGTCCAGCTTGTGAATCGTTCAATAAATACCATTCTGTCACCGGCATAAAATGTATTTGCCACAATTAACAGTAATGTTAAAAAAGTAAATAACTTTTTCATCTTTTTTAAGTTAAATTATTTTGGTTTTTTGGATATATTTAATTAAAATAAACATACATTTGTAATATTTCAAGATACTTGAAACAATCAAAAATAGCTGAAATTGTTACCGTTAATTAAAAGGGTTGATTTTGGATAAATATCCTTATAAAATTGTGAAATTTAATAAAATAAAGGCTAATTATACCCCGAAAATGAAGAAAAAACTCAGTTTAAAGAAAGTAAAAACAACACACAGCAAAAAAGATGATAAAGTGATGGTTACCAGGTTCTCAGTCACACCCGCAAAGCCAAAAAAGAGCGAGAAGGTTACAGTAAAAATGACCATCAAAAATGTATCCGAAAAATCACTGAAACATATACCATGGCAGATAGTTAAAAACAAAAAGATATTATGCCACGGAGTAAGGAACGAAGTTCCTTCAGGAGACAGTTTTTCAGTATCGGTTACGTGGACAGCCGCAAAAGGCGAACATTTCTTCTACGGTGATGCTGACCCGAAGAACATTTTAAAAGAACCAAAGATCAAACAATTCAATAACCTTCCCCAGGGCGCTGACCTGAAGGTAAAATAAATTCCGAATACAAAACAATTTCAAAAGACAAAACAGGTTCTATAAGCGAATTAATCCGATAATTATAATTACTATTTAATACAGAGTATAATATATATGAGTTCTAAAAATATTTCTTTCAGTCAGAAGCTGCGTTATAAATTTGATAACCTTATGGCTAAGGGTCCGATAGCGCTTATCGGGTGGCTGGGTATTCTATCTTTGGTGCTGGTAGTTGTGGCAGCAATGATCCTGACAGTAACAGGTTTTACACAGGATGACGGCGAAACAATGAATTTTGTTGAAGCCTCATGGAAAAGTTTAATGCGCACACTCGATCCCGGTACTATGGGCGGCGATACCGGCTGGGGCTTCAGGATAATTATGCTGGGCGTTACGCTTGGCGGTATCTTTATAGTATCCACACTTATCGGTGTGCTTGCTTCTGGTATTTCAAATAAGCTTGATGAGCTTCGCAAGGGTCACTCGTTTGTAGTTGAAAAAGGACATACATTGATACTTGGCTGGTCAGAAAAAATATTCCCGATCATTTCTGAACTGCTGATAGCAAATGAAAATCAGAGGAGCCCGGTTATAGTTATCCTGGGCCACCCGGATAAAGTTGCAATGGAAGATGAAATTAAAGCGCGAATACCAGATACAAAGAATACAAGAGTGATCTGCAGAAGCGGCAGTACAATTGACCTGAACGATCTTGAAATTGTAAATCCGCATGATTCACGTTCGATCATAATTTTAACTCCGGATGGCGATGACCCGGATATCAGCGTAATAAAAACAATACTTGCCTTAACCAATAATCCAAACAGGCGCTGTGAGCCGTATCATATTGTGGCAGAGATCAGCGACAATAAGAACAAAGAAGTAGCCGAGATGATCGCTTCAGGGGAAGTAACACTTGTACACACCGAAGATCTTATTTCAAGAGTGATCGCGCAGTCATGCAGGCAGTCAGGCTTAAGCGTTGTATATACAGAATTACTTGATTTTGACGGCGATGAGATATACTTTGAAGAAGAATCCGGACTGCAGGGTAAAACATTCAAAGATGCCATTATGAGTTATGAAGATTCATCCATTATAGGCGTACGCAAAAAGGATGGAAGAATAACTATTAATCCGCCAATGGATACCAAATTTGAAAGCGGCGATAAAGTTGTCGCAATTTCAAAAGATGATGATACTATAAAACTCAACGGCAGGTCAACCCCTGATATTAATACCGGGGCAATTTCTGCGGGCAGCCCTAAAACCGCTGATATAGAGCATACCTTAATATTGGGGTGGAACTCCAAAGGCTGCAGTATTGCCAAAGAGCT
>CAZQYL010000302.1:0-3403 GCA_964597425.1 uncultured Ignavibacteriales bacterium
TACCGCTTTTTGGCGCATATAAAAGTGCCAAAACGCCGCCAACAATTCCGCCGGCCAAGAATCCAAGGAACAGACCTTTTGCTACGCCTTTTTCTTCTGACATAGTGTAATCCTCCAATTTAAGTTTTTTACCCATACAATTAAGCTTTCGCTGCGGGTGGTTTTTTAATTTTTTAATACTTGAAAAATAGCAAAATACCCCGCTATTTTCAATGTAAATTAATTTACTTCTATTCACCAATTTAAACGAAGTTTGGCGGTAAAAAGTTCAAAAAAATGCAATTATTAGGTTTTATGAACATGTTTCATCTGAGTTTACTTAACAGCCAGTTACTCAAAGCAACATCTCTTGCCGAGGTTAACTCAGATTTTACTTTTGAGCTCTTTTCTGGGTCAGAATGTATGTTAAGCTTTGTTATCACTGATAAATATTTCAGAAAGTTCATATACCTTGTTTTTCGTGCATCAGAGATATCACTGCTGCCTGCAATAAAGTGCTTAAAAGAATCGATGAGCGAAAATAATTCTTCATAAAAGCCTGAATCAAAATACAGCTGGAGCAGAAGAATTTTGATATCAGATTTGAAAAGAAAAAAATCCTGTTTCACTTTTGACGCATATTTTAACGAAATCTCTGTGTCGTTCATTGCGAAATGCTGTTTAGCTTTTGAAAAATTAACCATGTCTTCTTTGTTCTGCGGGTTAAGGTATTTTGAATATTTGTTTATAAGGTCATTTGTAAACTCAAGATCATTGATTTCAAGAGCAGCCAGAAGCATATTCCTGTAGTGCAGCAGGTCAAAATAATCTTCGGGTGAATGCCCGTATAATTCATGATTAAGCATTTCTTTATAGATCTCCGTCAGTTCATTATCATATGCTTTATGGCCATCGTTACTTTTCCTGATACAGAAACCTGTCATGTTATTGAAATAAACAAACTTCTCGCTGAAGCTCAGTTTTTCAATATGTGAATAAAAGAGCTCTTTGTATTTTACATATATATTCTCATCGCAGGGTGTTCTTAAAAGCAGACCGTAGTATTTTAAAGCCAGTACAGAATAGTAAACTGATCCGGAAGTTCTGAGGCTTTCGAGAATGTTTTCTATGTTCACATCCTTAAAAAAAAGATCGATAAATCCGGTATCAAATTCTGACCCGAATTCATTATGAAAAAGTGAAAGATCGTACCTGCACAGTATTATCTTGTTTACCACTGAATATAAAGTATATTCAGTCCGTTTGGCTATTTCCTTTTTACGGGAATAGACTTCTTCTGCAGAAAATATTTTCTCCGCGGCAATCCGGTATAAAAGACTTTTTTCTTCAAAATATCGTTCACTGAAATCAGAGTTTGGCTTGATCAGGTTTGCGGTTTCAGGAAGCAATTTATCAAACATGTGGTACAGCTTTCTCCTGTTAAGTTCGCCAAGTGTTAGCCTGTTGGTTTCAAAATCATTTGACTTCAGACTGTAAATTGCTAAAAACTCCAGTGAAGCTTTATATAACCTTGAAAACGCGATATTAAGCTTGTTCGCGTTGAATTCTTCTCCCGGGTATGAAACCCTGAAAAGATTTTCTTTTGTGAAATTTTTGTGTTCAAATGCAGGATAATATTTCTTTACCGCTTTGAGTACCACTGAGTAGTTTCTTCCTTCATTATGAAAAGGTGACCTTAGAAATTTATCAAATTCAGAGAATTCGATTTCAGAAAAAGTTCTCAAAACGTCAATTAATTTGTGTTCGATCAAATTTCAGTCTATTTATACGATTATTTGGAAAAATTTAAAGAGCAAAATGCTGAAAATTGAAGCAATTTGCAAGGATTAATGAATACAAAGAAAAATTGTTGGAAAAAAACGGCATAAAATTTCTTTGAATGTGCACATCACTATAGACTAAGTTTGTAAACAATGCACAATGAAATGGAAAAAATAAATGATATGAAAATATCGAAAGGCTACAGGTTGAGTCCGGAAACTCACAATATGATCAAGCAGATCCAGAATATACTTAACGTAAACACCGATGTTGTTTTAAACAAAGCTTGCAGCAGATTTTTAACGGAAATTCAGAATAATACAAATAAAAATAAATTGAAGGATAACAATAAATGAAACTAATAATAACTCTGTTCATTTTACTGGGCTGTACTGCTCAAAATTTTACTCAATGGTCAACTCAGTTGTATTTGCCTTCATATAATAATGTATTTAAAGGAGTGCATAATCCTGCCGGGAATAAGTACTTTGCGGTAGGCGAAAATGGTGCTGTAAGAAAATCAAATGATCTGATGAATACCTGGACAGAACTTTATACAGGTACCACTTTTGATCTGTTTTCAGTAGCTGTGTACGATACAAATAATGTGATTGTTGCCGGTGACTTTGGAACATTGCTGAGATCAACTAATTCAGGATCAAGCTGGACAACAATAAATACGGGTACAACAGATGTAATCCGCTGTTTAATTCGGTTGGATCTGAACACTATTATTGCAGGAGGTGAATCAGGAAGGGTTTTCAGGACTACCAATGCAGGAGCAAATTGGGAAACACAGACTTTGTCCGGGACAAACGGAGACATAATGGAGATGAGGATGTTCACCAGTCCGAATGCTTTTCTTTGTACCGCTACAGGCGAAGTGTTTAAGACAACCAATTCAGGTTTAAACTGGATAAATGCAGGTGCTCCTGCAGCATCTTCATATAATGCCCTGGAAGTAATTCCGGCACATATATTAGTCTGCGGCGGTGACGGAAAAATTATCCGTTCAACTGATCTTGGTGCAAGCTGGGTGACATTAAATACTGGTGTAACTTCAGAGCTGAATTGCATTATTTCTCCGGGTTATATTATTGCTGCCGCTGATGATGGCTCAATTATCCTTTCAACTAACAACGGCACGAATTTTACTGCTGTAGTCCCGGGCGGCGTGAATTCACCTCAATATAATTGTCTGGCATACGGTCCCAACAACAATTTTCTTGCATTTGGTGAACGTGGCTCTGTGATTAAGAGCTCGAATCTAGGTTTAAACTGGAGTCCGGTTCAGGGTTTGACAGGTACAGGAAGTGGCATTGAAGAAATATATTTTCCTTCGCCGCTAACAGGTTACGCAGTTTGCGGAACGGAATATATTTTAAAGACGACTAGCGGCGGTGCGAACTGGAACTCTTTGGTAATGGCGAATACTTATTTTATGAGCTCTTTAAGCTTTGTAAATACATTGACAGGATTTGCAGGAGGTGATAACGGACCGATAAATGACGGCAGCGCAGCGGCAATTATGAAAACCACAAATGGCGGCCTAAACTGGTCATTATCATCCATTCCGGGAACAGTCACTATAACTTCATTTAGTTTTTATGATGTTAACACCGGATGGGCAATGGCTACAACT
>CAZQYL010000303.1:0-3394 GCA_964597425.1 uncultured Ignavibacteriales bacterium
TTCCATTCATACTGCGAATTAATATCTTTAATTGTAACACCAACATTTATTTTATCGTTCACTCTGTACAGCCCGCCAATATCAAACCCGAATGAAGTTGCAGAAACGCCCTCGTAAAGTTTTGAGTAATACAGCTTAAAGCCAACACCAAGCGAAATATTATCAGATACCCTGATAGATGGAGCGAAAAGGAACTGGTTATCACTGGTTGAAAGCTCGCCAATTGAAAAACCGTCAATATCCCTGCCATCAATTTTGCCAACACCTGAATTTATCCATGAAAAAGTTATTCCCGCTCCGCCTTCGGTTTGCTTGGGAAGCTTGAAGTTCTTTGTGTAGCTCACAAAGTTCAGGCTTCTATCAAGCGAAAGGAAAGAATAGCTGGCATTGATCAAATGTTCATTCTGAAAGGATGAAAGTGCGGGGTTGTACAGACCGTTCAGATCACCTGAGGTAATTGAGGTCATTGCATTACCCATCGCGATGCCGCGCGCGTTAAATCCCATGCGCGTGAACGCACCGGGCAAGCCGCCAAGCTGTGAATAAGATTGAACTGTAAGGGCTGCCAGTAATAATATTATTTTAAGATATATCTTCATGGATTATTTTTTTACTATAACTAATTCGTTTTCAGATAATTTTGTTTTAAGCTTTTCTGAATTTCTCATTTCAAGCTCAAACTTTTTGCCGTCAATCTCAAATGCAACAGGTGCAATGTCTCCTGTGCCTGATGACCAGCTTATTTGCTTCTTTGATGCAGATGAAGTCAGATTGAATTCATGGAACTTCATTGTAATACTGTTCCCGTTTGGGAATTGTTTTGTTTCAGATCTCTCGCCGGTATACTCCAGCGTAAAATCCGGAAATTTAATCTGCTCCCCTTTTGAGAACTTTATGACGGTATCATAATCATTCATACCGGTTTGATTTGAACAATTCAGAGTGAACAACGAAATGAAAATTAATATTAACAATTTCAAATTAACTTTATTCATAAAATGTTACTGTAATACCAATATCTTGCCCCATACAGTTTCATCTTTATCTATCTGTATGCGGTAAAAATAAACTCCGTTTGAAACCTGAGTGCCGTCATCCCGCTTGCCGTCCCATGTTGCCCATATCACATCAGGTGAAGTACGGGAAGCATTTTGTATCACTGTCCTTATTGGGAACATCGCAAAATCAAATATCTTGATTGTGATATTTGATGTGGTCTTCCCTGTTTTATAATATATCCTGCACACTTCATCATCAGGTGAAAACGGATTGGGTGCAGCGTATGATTCATTAGTAGCTGTAATATTCTGGTATGCCCTGAAAATTTTCCATTTGCCTACCCAGGGACTCGTCAGTGTATCAGTAGTGCGCGCAAGCCCGTCACCTGAGCCTACCCATACCGAATCACCCTGTGAATCAACTGCATAGAAAAGATTTGTTCTTATCTGGTCGCGGATCAATTCATCGTAAATGATAGAAGGCCTTGACCAGCTAAAGCCGGGCGGCGTGAAATAACTGCGCCAAATGCCGTCATCTGTTGCGCCGTATACAATAGAATCCTTAAAGCCGACATTATGTGTGAACGCTACATCAAGTGTATTGCTCCATGTTGCGCCAAAGTTGGATGAAAAACTGAACGCCGAAAACTCGCCCCCTTTGGTTGGGTTTGATGATGCCCATACAATAACATTATTACCGTATTTCTGCACATCAAGTCCAACAACAAAATCACCTGATACACCATTGCCGGTTCCGGTGCTATCAAAATTGTATTTCTTCCAGCTTACGCCCCAGTCACTTGACCTGTTTATACCGTTAGCGGTACCTACATATATAGTGGAATCATTTTCAGCGGTAACAGAAAATCCTTTATGGTTATTATTGCCAAGCGGCGGGTCACGGGGATTAAGCTCAAAATTATAAGGTCCCCCTGTAGGTGTAATAGTATTAAAAGCATCAGGCGGCAGAACAACTCGCTGCCAGGTGGCGCCGAAATCAGTTGATTTACGAGTACCGCCGGCCCATGATGTTATCCAGAACACAAGCGAATCAGAAGAATTATTTTTCTTTGTTATTTCTATATCATAGGAAAGATTAAATTCATCCACGACAACAGGTAAAGCAGTTATCGTACTAATGCCGTACTGTATCGTTGAATCATTCAAGCCATCAATTGGCTGGGGGTATGATGCCCATGTTGCACCGTAATCGCTTGAAACTTTTATTCCTGTTCCGGTTGGAACATACTCTTCATTTATTAATTGTGAAAATGCAGTGGCAACTACAACCCAGTTCTTATAAACAGCCAGACCCGATACATCATCTTCACCAAAAGGCTCTGTGCCATAATAATTCTGGAATGATAAGCCGCGGTTTGTTGTGCGTGATATGCCTTTGCCTGTACCGAACCAAACGGTATCACCGCCATCATTGCTTACCACAATAATATCAGAAATGAAGTTTGAAATTATAGTCTGCGAGGAAACCGGCGATGAAGAAAATCTGCCTATAAGGTTGTTGCCTCTATTTTGTTTTACATCAGACTTGAATTTTTTATAAACATCATTCGATATTTTAAAATCTTTTGGCAGCATTTGCGCAAAGCTCAGATTAAATGACGCCAGTATCAGTATTAAAAGGAGTTTTTTCATTTTCTATTGATGAACATTAATTAATTTTAAGAGAGTATCGCTGGTAAGTTCTGACCTGTCTCTTGCGAAGAATTTGAAGCTGAAATCGCCCAAAGTTGCCGTTGAGCCTATATAAATAGTCAATGAATATTTCCCATCATTAGCAACAGTATCACTAAAGGGAGGCGCAGGGTTACCATTATCATACATCGTAAACGGATTGCTTGGATTGGGAATACCATTAGGATTTACCGCATTAAACCTTGCCCACTGAATATCACAAATTCCATCAGGATCAGTTACCTGTACCTGCAAAAATGCCGGTACCAGTTCGCTACCTGTTGGACGGAGAAGACTATCGGGTGCATATACTATTGAGACAGAAGGCTTAATGCTCCCGGAATTAGTTACATTAAACGTATTTGTCACAACGTTGCTGTTAAGTCCTGAATTGCTCACAGCATTAAATTCTATTTTATAAGTGCCTACCAGCCTGCAAGAAAATGTATAATCAAGCAGGTATGAATAGAATTCACCGTTTGGAGATAATTCAACTTCTATTAGCTGATTACTATTAGGATCTGTAATTTTCGCTTTTACAGAACTCACAGGATCAACTGATGTCACTCGTGCATTCAGGCTTAACAATATCCTGGATGAATCAAAAGTTGTTGGAGTAATGAAAACTGAATCAATTACAGGAAAATACAGTATAGGGTCAATTACACTGCTGTCTTCCTTCTCGCAGGAATACATAAATATTC
>CAZQYL010000304.1:0-3393 GCA_964597425.1 uncultured Ignavibacteriales bacterium
TAAAGCATTTCAGTTATAATCAAATAACATAAACAATTTTTTAATTAATAAATCCAGAGAGCGAATAGAATAGCAGGCATCCCGATTGGGATCCTTCACTTCGTTCAGGATGAAAAAAAACGCGCACCGAATGAGATCCTTCGCTGCGCTCAGGATAAAAAAATATGTTCAATTTCTTAAAGAAAATATTCCCGTCTAAGCATGAAAAAGACGTTAAAGAACTTCTGCCAATTGTTGAAGAGATAAACCAGCACTACAAAGAGCTTGCTTCGCTGAGTGATGATGAGCTGAGAGGTAAGACTGCAGAGTTCAAGGAGCTTATCCGCAAAAATACACAGGAGCATGAAGACAAAATTGTTGAGCTGCGCTCAAAGCTGACCAATGATATTTCTCACGATGAAAGAAAAGAAATATACGACGAGCTTGAAAAAACCGAGAACGAGCGTGATGATATCATTGAAGATACTCTCAATGAGATACTCCCGCAGGCATTCGCCGTGGTTAAGGATACGTGCCGCAGGCTTTGCGGTAAGGAGTGGCTTGCAGCGGGACAAAGAGTTCAGTGGGAAATGATACCGTTTGACGTACAGCTTATTGGTGGTATGGTATTGCACCAGGGCAAAATTGCTGAAATGGCAACAGGTGAAGGTAAGACACTCGTAGGTACGCTTCCGCAGTATCTTAACTCATTGCCCGGAAAAGGCGTACACATCATTACTGTTAACGATTACCTGGCAAAACGTGATAGTGAATGGATGGGTGAGATATTCAAGTTCCATAATCTTACCGTAGGTGTAATACTTAACGATATGGATAACGATAAACGCCGCGATGCATACGCATGTGATATAGTTTATGGTACAAATAATGAGTTTGGATTTGACTACCTGCGCGATAATATGGTAGTTGATAAAAAGTTTATGGTTCAGCGCGGTCATAACTTCGCGATCGTGGATGAAGTTGACTCAGTATTGATAGATGAAGCAAGAACACCGCTTATTATCTCAGGTGCGGTTGAAATGAGCGAACACAAGTTCGATGAAATGAATCCGCGCGTTAAACGCATTGTTGATGCGCAAAAAAGCCTGATAGCTAAATTTGTTGGTGAAGCTGAAGCGATAATAAATAAGGGTGATGCAGCTTCAAAAGATGAGATACATGAAGCCGGTGTTGCATTACTCAGAGCAAACCGTGGTTTCCCGAAAAATAAGAAACTGCTTAAATTATTTTCAGAGCCATCAAACAAAACTTTGATGCAGCAGACTGAAATTGAGTTCCTGCGCGATAACGCCAAGCGCATGCCTGAAATTGATGATGTAATGTATTTTGCGATTGATGAAAAAGCGCACTCAATTGATCTCACTGAAAAAGGGCGCGAGTATTTAACATCAGGGCAGGAAGATAAGGATTTCTTCGTACTGCCTGATATGGGTACAGAAATTGCGCAGCTTGAAAATGATGATACCATGAGCGAAGCCGATAAGATCGCTAAAAAGGATGCATTGGGTGAACTGTATTCACTACGAAGTGATAGAATTCACACTGTTCAGCAGTTACTCAGGGCATATTCACTTTACGAAAATGATGTTGAGTATGTTATCCAGGATAACAAGATCATGATAGTTGATGAATTTACCGGACGTGTATTGCCCGGAAGGAGATATTCCGAAGGACTTCACCAGGCTATTGAAGCAAAAGAAGGCGTTCATGTTGAAAAGGATACACAAACACTTGCGACCATCACGCTGCAGAATTACTTCAGGCTTTACAAAAAACTTGCAGGTATGACAGGTACCGCTGAAACTGAAGCGGGTGAGTTCCTTGATATTTATAAGCTTGATGTAGTTGTTATTCCCACAAACCAGGATTGCATTCGCGATGATGTAAACGATGTTGTTTATAAAACCAAACGTGAAAAGTATAACGCAGTAATTGGTGAAATTGAGGCGATGAAGAAGATCGGCAGACCCGTACTTGTTGGTACAACTTCTGTCGAAGTCTCTGAAACGCTTAGCCGTATGCTTAAGCGCAAACAGGTTGCTCACGAAGTTCTGAACGCCAAACAGCATCAGCGTGAAGCATCAATTATTCAGAATGCGGGATTAAAAAGTGCGGTTACAATTGCTACCAACATGGCTGGACGAGGAACTGATATAAAACTTGGTCCCGGTGTTGCTGATCTTGGCGGTTTACATATAATAGGTACTGAGCGTCACGAAGCAAGGCGTATTGATAGACAGCTTCGCGGACGTGCGGGCAGGCAGGGTGATCCGGGCTCATCGAAGTTCTTTTTATCACTCGAAGATGACCTGATGAGGCTGTTTGGCAGTGAGAGAATATCCAGAGTAATGGAAAAGCTTGGTATTGAAGAAGGCGAAGCTATTGAGCACTCCATGATAACCAGCTCTGTTGAGCGCGCACAGAAGAAAGTTGAAGAAAACAACTTCGGCATCCGTAAAAGACTGCTTGAGTATGATAACGTTATGAACCAGCAGCGCGAAGTTATTTACGACAGGCGCCGGCAGGCGCTGATGGGTGAGCGTATCAAAGATGAAATTTTTGATATGGCGGGCTCATATGTTGAAAATACTGTAAAAAAATACTACCATGAAGGTGACTATGAGGGATTAAGGGATGAGATCCAGAGGACATTTACCGTGCTTATGGATATTTCACCTGATGAATTCCAGAAGCTGGGTGAAAAAGGACTTGAAGAGTATATCATGAAAATAGTTCATGAGAATTATTCGCGCAAAGAAGAAAAATACGGCGTTGATCTTATAGCGCAGATCGAACGATTTGCGATGTTAACGGTAATTGATGATAAATGGAAAGAACATCTGCGTGAAATGGACGACCTTAAAGAGGGTATCAATTTCCGCGCATACGGTCAGAAAGATCCGCTGATAGAATACAAAAAGGACGGCTTTGGTTTATTCGTTCAGATGCTTGAAGATATCAGCAAGGATGTAATTAACTTTGTGTTCAAGTTTACAACGCAGGAGCAGAAGGTTGAGGCTCCTGTACAAAGACAGCGTTTGCCGCAAAGAATGACGACAATTAAGCAGAGCGCTGATGGTGTAGGACTTAAAATGACCCCGGAACAGTCAGATAATATGCAGGGTCAGCCGAACGATACAAAGAAGATACCAATTAAGGTCGGTCCCAAGGTCGGCAGGAATGATCCTTGTCCCTGCGGCAGCGGCAAGAAATACAAAAATTGCCACGGCAAAGAAGCATAGAAATATTTAACGCATAGATACTACTTTTATTGAAAAGGCGTTTGTTAAAGAACGCCTTTTTATTTTATATAACAATACCTGATAAATAGCCGCTATTGCTTCCATTTGAATACATATTATTAGTTCTATCAGTCCTTATACTGATAAGCAT
>CAZQYL010000305.1:0-3383 GCA_964597425.1 uncultured Ignavibacteriales bacterium
TCAGTAGTTGGGAAAAGCTGGTCAGTGGGTCTTAAAATCTTGATATAATCGCCATCAAAACTGGTAAGTACAAATTCATTTTCATCCTGCAGCCCGTTATTATTCAGGTCACCTATGTATTTATAATTACCTGTGCCTATCGGCACAGCTATGAACACAACTTCCTGCTTTGCGGTGCGCTCACTTGAAACTTTATAGAACAGGTTCGTATTGAATCCGCGGTTTAGGAACCATACATTACTTTGTGATGTAACCAGGATCGTTCTTGAATCAACAAATCCCAATGACTGGAAGTCAGGGGTATATTTCTTATCATACACTACAACATCCCCCGAAGCTGAAAGGAAATTCAGGTTTTTAACTCTGACCCCAATCGTACTTGTATATGAATTGGACTGCCTTGTTATTGTTCCTTTATTGAACTGGTCATCAAATCGGTAGTTAAATTGGTAAGCCAGATCCAAATTATACAGATCAGTTATTAATAACTTGGGTTTAAATTCATAGAACCTGAAACTGCCGATGTTTGTGGTATCGAAATTAAGTGAACGGGTTTGTTTATCTTCACCGCTGAATTCCATTATCAAATTATACTTCCCAAGTTTTGCATCACTGAATGGTCTGAGCTTATATTCAATTGCGCCATACTGTCTTATCCAGTTGCCGCCGTAATCCAGGGAGTTATCTTTACTCGAAATATAATCAGCATAATAAGTGAACGATGGCGCACGAAGGCTATCGCCTTCGAATTTGAGGTCAACTGCCCCCCTAAGTGAGTTGAACATCTCTCCCCTTTTTATCCTGCCCGCAGAGGTTGTTACCCTGAAATATTTTTGCGGATTAATGCTTAGTCCAGCTTCAGTAGTTACTTCGGTGAGTTTGCTTGAATCCTGGATATCCCAAACGCGATTGTATTCAACGCTGTTTAATCTGTCAACGGCATTGTAAAGCTTGTTTATGACTCGCTGCCTAACTGTGAATTGTACTTCACCCAAAGAAAGATTGCCTAGCTTAAAATTTTTAGGTGAAAATATAAGTGATGAAGTGAAAGCTCCCCCTTTATTTTCTGTATCATCAAAATCGCTTAGCAAATTGGCATCAAAATCACTTGCTGCTCCTTCGAGTACCAGTGAAAGATCCTTCGTAATCCTCAGGTCCATACCAACATCAGCGGATTGATACGCTACCGGCAAGGGGAAGAATACCAACGGAAGGTAGCCCCCCTGTCCTATCCCTGCGAAAACATATGCGTTGCTGCTCAGGCTGTTGTAGTCACCCTTGCCAATACCCACAAATGAAAACGATACCTGGTATAGTGCGGCAGTATCGCCCGGGGCATAAATATACTTCGTGAAGTTTTGGGAGTTAATAACTGTATCACGCTGAATGTATGAGCCAAGTGAATTGCCTAAAGAATCCCTGCCCACAAATACAACTCCGCTTTTTGATGCAAGGAACTTGTTATCACCAGCTTCCGATATTATCGTGCGGTCAGTATCTGATAAAGTAAAATCGATCGGCTTTCCCGGGTCATCTCGTTCACGCAAATATGAAAATGATAGTTTTATCCTGTCATTAATCACAGCGGTTTTGGTCTGACCCGCAATAAAACTGCGAGAATACTTTTTATCGGAGTATTCAAAATCCACAACAATTCTTGAAGCATTTGTAATTAGCCTGTTATTGGTGAATTTTATCTGTCCGTTGGAGTAATCAATAGTATAATCATTGCTCTCGCCCCTTGTCATTAGAATCCCGTCAAGATAAACTTTTTCACTTCCCGCAATTACAACAATATTCACTTCATTATCCGCGCCTATCAGGCGGTATGGCCCCTGCACGCCATCCTGTCCGTTAAAAGTATTGCTGTTAAATCTGCCGCGGCTGATTGCGCCCGTTAAAAAAAGGTCAGTTTTATCAAAATTGGCAAACCCTTTTGCACCCTGCAGTTTTTTATTGAAATTAAAGAATTCACTCCCCGCAAAATTCACTTCAATATCACCTAGCGTGGTTGTTATGTTGCTTGAGCGCAATTCAACAAACACTTTATCAATTTCCTGTAATTTTTGGGTATTGCCTTCGGGCTGAATGGGTGTATTTTCATCTGTCAGAGCAGCGGTGATATCGATATCACTTGAAAGCTTGCCGTTTAACTGCAGGCGAAAGCCTGACTGCAGCGAAAGATCACGGTTATTGCCGATAGTGAATCCCCGGAATATACTGCCTGATTTCTGCAGATCAGTTCCGGCGAAGATATCCTCAACAAAATCGGATTTAATTTCAACAACCTTAACGCTATCACCCTTCGCGCTATCAAGCCTGGTCAGAATTTCGAACCTGGAATAACTGTCGGCAATATCAAAGGGGAAATTTTTGTATGTAATGATGATCTGAAGCCTTTCAGGCTGCCCGCTGTTTATAATATCTTCAATGAAGGATTTATATAAACGGATTTTACCATAGCGGTAATCAATGTAATAATTCGAAGGGCTAATGGCAGCGGAATCAGAATAAACAGTTAAGCTGCCAAACCTGATGAATTTATCAGGCAGGGATATCAGCGAGTCTTCGCCGGCAACGGTTGTTATGAATTTTTTGAAATTAATATCGGTAAAGGTCTCAGGCTGGGAGTATGTTACCCCGGCTAAGATGAAAAACAGTATCAGCGTAATTTTCTGATTTCGCTTCAAATAATACCAGTCGAATAGTTAAAGCTTCCCGCTGCAGAAAGTGAAACGGTCTAGCTGTTATTTTGTTCCGGAGCCCGTGACAAGATCAGCAAAATAATACTTTTCATAATCTTTGTGATCTGCTATCAGGCTTTCAATAATTGGTATTAATTTATCATCGGATAATTGGAATTGGTTTGGTTTATGCTCAGCTTTGTATTCAGCGGAAATATTTTCGACAGTTGAAAATATCATAAGCTCTTCCCTGTCAAATTTGCTCCATCTGTTTCCGCGTCCGTAACCATAAACATCCTTAAAGAATATTATATAATCGCCGTATGAATCAGTGCCTATTTCAAATGTTTTGTACTTTATCCTTACTGGGAATTTCTCTTTTTCTTCTTCGGTAAAATTATAGATCATCGATTTTTTGCTGTTAGCCCAGAAACTGATATCCTGGCTGGTAACCATTCTCTTAACAATGAATTTCTTCATCTTATCGATATTGCCGTTATCGTTCCTTACGCAGCCGTGTGATAGCGCGCGGTATTCATTCTTAAGCAGACCGTTCTTGTTTGTACCGTGGAAATAGCGCAGTGAGTTCTCATCATAATGCGCGGCAAACAACCCGAGCGGGTTGCCCGGTCCGGGCGGTGTACCCGGCTCAAGCGGATCGCTTTCAGGGTCCTTCCATGTAGGCCAGTTGCGAAGCTT
>CAZQYL010000306.1:0-648 GCA_964597425.1 uncultured Ignavibacteriales bacterium
TTTACAATCCTGAAAAAGTAACAACTATGAAAACTAAAAATTACATCTTTGCTTTAGTATTTATTTTTTTTAATTTTGCTTCTTATTCACAAACATATACTTCAGTTTGCCGTAATAACTTAAGTATAGCTATTCAGGACCATTCCACAGCACGTGACAGTATTCTGGTAAATGTGCCTTCTGATCACAAGGTACTGGATGTAAACATCCTAATTGATACTTTATTACATACGTGGGACAGCGATCTTTCTATCTATCTCCGTAAAGGTACAATCGGCGTAAAAGTAATAAATAATGTCGGTGGATCAGGAGATAATTTTATTGGGACTTTGCTTAATGATTCGTCCGGAATATCGCTTCCCTCAAATGGAGCGCCCTTTACCGGTACTTTCAGGCCAAGTGATTCATTATCATTGTTCAACAATATTACTCCTACAGGATACTGGAGACTCGTAGTTACTGATACTGCAACTGGTGATACAGGTTTACTAAAAGCCTGGTGTCTCAGGATTGTTTCTACAAATGTAAGCGGGATTATTCAGACTGTTGAGATCCCAAATACATTCAGGCTTTACCAAAATTATCCAAACCCTTTCAATCCCGTTACCAAAATAAAATACGGCTTGCCGAAAAATGGAAATGTTAAGC
>CAZQYL010000306.1:748-3367 GCA_964597425.1 uncultured Ignavibacteriales bacterium
ATTATTATAAGCTGGATGCAGATGGATTCAGTGATTCAAAAAAAATGGTTATAATTAAATAGGATTTGTTTCTGTAAAACGCCGAGACATTTTCTGCTTGCTGTTAACTGCGCTTTTATTTTGGAAAATTACAAATCCATTATAAAGTATATATGAAAATCAAAAATTACTTTTTTGCATTATTTCTTATTTTCACTACTATCAATTTGTTTTCGCAGTCAATTCAGCAATCACAATGCAGGAACAGGCTGAATATGAATATCCCCTCTTTCAGTTTTCTGAGAGATTCACTGCTTGTCAACAAAGGAAACGGTTGTATGGTAATAGATGTGAATTTCACTATGGATACCCTGGTTCATACATGGATTTCAGATATTAATGTATATTTCCAGAAGGATAATGCGGGTGCGCTTGTTATAAATCATGTGGGAAGCTCAGGAGATAATTTTATACGAACAAAGCTTGATGATTCAGCAGCAAACCCTCTCTCATCCGGAACAGCACCCTTCACTGGTACGTTCAGGCCATCTTTCCCTCTGACTCCATTTAACGGAATAAGTACTGATGGATACTGGAGAATATTGATCTCAGATACTGCTACTAGTGATACAGGTTCATTGCAGGCATGGTGTATTCAATTAACATTTAATTGCCCGACGGGTGGAATACAAACTGTAGAAATCCCCAATACCTACAGACTTTATCAAAACTATCCCAATCCGTTCAATCCCGTTACCAAAATAAAATACGGCTTGCCGAAAAATGGAAATGTTAAGCTAACGGTTTACGATGAGCTTGGCAAAGAGGTCGCTGTTTTGGCTGATGGTTACGCGCAGGCAAATACTTATGAAGCTGAATTTAATGCAACAAATCTGCCAAGCGGTGTGTATTATTATAAGCTGGATGCAGATGGATTCAGTGATTCAAAAAAAATGGTTATAATAAAATAAATGGAACTATGAAAAAGAATATCTTACTGATAATAATGTATATGTTGTTTGTTTCACTTATGACAGAAGTTGTTTTACCGCAAAGCGCACAGCAAAGTTTCTGCAGAAGCGGATTGAATATACTGGTGTTGGATCATTCAACAGCCACAGATTCTATATTTGTATTTCTAGGCAATGGGTGTATTGTAAATGACGTAAATGCGGTTCTGACAAACATTAATCACACATGGCTTTCTGATTTAAGGATATATTTACGAAAAGGGAATACTGGTTCATTGATAGTCAATTTTGTGGGCGGTTCAGGTGACAATTTCATAAATACTGTACTGGACGATTCTGCATTGATCCCGCTTTCATCAGGCACAGCTCCATTTACAGGTACCTACAGACCATCAAGTCCGCTTACACCTTTCAATGGCATTAGTACTGATGGATACTGGAAAATTGCTGTAACAGATACAGGTAATTCCGGGGATACAGGTTCACTTCACGCCTGGTGTGTAAGATTAACATACACATGTCCAACAGGCGGAATACAAACAGTAGAGATACCCAACTCATATATGCTTTACCAAAACTATCCAAACCCGTTCAATCCCATAACCAAAATAAGATACGGATTGCCGAAAAATGGAAATGTAAAACTAACGGTTTACGATGAGCTAGGCAAAGAGGTCGCTGTTCTTGTGGATGGTTATCGGGAGGCAAATACGTATGAGGCAGTATTCGATGCAACTAATTTGCCAAGCGGTGTGTATTATTATAAGCTGGAAGCTGAGGGGTTTAGTGATACAATGAAAATGGTAATTGTAAAGTAGTTTTCTTTGTTGTTTAACTGCCGGGGCAGTCGCAGAACCAACAAAGGGTTTAGAGCTATTTTCCTATAACATGCTGTTTGAATTCATACAGAGCAATTCCCGCAGAAATCGCTACATTGAGTGATTCACTTGCTGAGTATCCTTCAATTTTAACTTTCACAAATCCCATATCCTTAATTTCTTTTGAAATTCCGTGAGCTTCGCTGCCAAACACCAACACTGATTTCCCTGACTCGCTTGATTTGCTAGTTTGGCTCAATGACATTTCAGCATCAAGCGTAAACAGGTAAACTGAATACCCTTTTGATTCAAGCTTTTTCAGCTCAACAGCAAGGTCAGCATCTTCGGTTATATTGGTATGGAAAATCCCGCCCTGTGTTGAGCGTACTACTTTGGGATTATACGGGTCAGCCGAGCCTTCACTAAGCAGAATTTGGTCAACACCAAACCAGTAAGCAGTTCGGATTATTGTACCTAAATTGCCGGGGTCGCTGACCTTATCAAGCGCAATTATCAGGTCACCCGGTGAGTTTGTTTTACTAAGCTCAGGGCGATTCACTACCCCCACAATTCCCTGCGAGGATTCTGTATCTGTAAGTTTATTGAATAATTTTTCGGGTAAAGGTTCAACTATGGTTTTGTTCTGCGCTATCTTTTCAAGTATAGCTGTGTGACCCTGCAGGTCTACATCATTTCGCAGAATGATGTATTCAAGCTCATGCGGCGAGCTTAGGCACTCTTCAATTAAATGAAAGCCTTCAATCAAATATTTGCCGTGCTCAAGCCTGAATTTCTTCTGTTTGAGCGAAGCGAATTGTTTTATTTCGTTGGTGGTTAACAAATTATTGGTT
>CAZQYL010000307.1:0-3343 GCA_964597425.1 uncultured Ignavibacteriales bacterium
TCTAATTAAAGTAATATTAGTGCTCATTTTATTCTCCTTTGTTATTAAGGTACTATTTCACAAGAAGCATTCGTTTTGTTTCTGTTACCCGTTCTGTCTGCAATGAATAAAAATATATCCCCGATGCAAGCTGTGATGCGTCAAACTTTACTTCATACGTGCCCGGATTTTTGTGTTCATTCATCAGCGTCGTTACTTCCCGCCCTAATATGTCATACACAACAAGCCTTACATTTCCGCTTTCGGGAATACCGAACTTAATATTTGTAACCGGATTGAACGGATTTGGAAAGTTCTGGTTCAGGAAATAGTAATTAGGTATTTCAAGAGTCTGAATACCTCCCAGCGGAGTAGAGTATGTAATTATCAAACACCATCCGGTTAAAACACCTGTATCACCACCGGCTGTATCAGTAATTGCAAGTTTCCAGTAACCTTCGCCTAAACCACCTGTAAAGTTAAAAGGAGCCAAAGGAGATGAAGGAATGTAACTTCCTGTAAAAGGTGCTGTACCTGAGGCTATGGGTGTTGTTGCGGAATCGTTCAAAACCGTATTTACGAAATTATCACCTGAGCCGCCAACTTTGTTTATAATTATTGCGCCGGTATTCCCCTTGCGCAGATAAAATGTAAGATCTGAATCCCAGGTATGAGTTAAATTTGTAATTCTGACATTCACATCATAAATAATACTGTTTGATCCCAGTGCAACCTGAACTGAATCCAGCATTGTACCATTATCAGGAATAGGTAGATTTATACCCGTTCTGCATATGGTTGTCTGAGGATTTACCGGCGGCGTACCCCCCATGGCAACACAAGCCATACCTGTTATCTGGGCAGTATATGTACAAAGCACCGGCCCAAACCCGCCGGATGCAGTATCCCATTTTCTTAGTTCAGGACCTGTAGAATAACAGGCTACATAAATTGTGTTGTCATTCGGGTCAACCGAGCCATCCTGCCCGAAATTGATATTTATTCCAAGCGGTCCAATCAATGTAAACGCCCCGGTTGTCTTGTTCACCCGGTAAGAATTATCCGCAACAATATCCAGAACGTACAATGCTGATGCTGCACCCATTCTTCCCAGCAACATTATTCCGCCTGCGCAGGTTGCAGAAGCAGTTCCAATCGGAGTGCATACTCCGGTTGTCATATTAATTGTAAATATCTGTGATTGAGTGATACTGGTTGATAGCCCATATACAGTTGTTCCGTCCCACATCATGCCTGTTAAATTCGTTTGCGGAACTCCCGTCATATTGAACAAAAGTGTTGTAACCCCGCTAACTGTATCCATTGTCCATAACTGGTAAGGCGCGGACTGATTATATGTGTATACAACACCGTTCCTGTACATCATTCCGCCGGGAAATGTAATGGGCACAGGTGATCCTATGTTTGTGACCGTACAGCTTTCCATGAACGCTTTACCCAGCGTAAATGTTGGCGAAGATGATACCTGTACAAAATAACGTGTGCCAATTGCCGCATCATCTTGGTGAACAAATGGCGTATTATCATTAACAATTGGCGCGGGTCCAACTGAGTGAGGTGCGTCCTGTGAATACAGCTCTGTTGCTGCTACTGCCAGGATCAAAATTATTGAAAACAAAGTAATTTTAGTTTTCATTTTAGTCTCCGTTTTTATGGATCTGTTTAATCATCTATCCCGATAATTCGGGATTTTCCGAAGGAGTCCTTTGGACCTGTTAAGTAACTATGTTACTTAACAAGCAGCATTCTTTTTGTTTCAACTCCCCTAATGGTGTAAAGTGAATAAAAATAAATCCCGGAAGCAAGCTGTGAAGCATCAAATTTCACCTCGTAAGTACCCGGGTTCTTTTCTTCATTCATTAATGCCATCACTTCCCTTCCAAGTATATCGTACACAACCAGCCGCACATTCCCCGTTTCGGGAATACCGAATTTAATATTAGTAACCGGGTTGAACGGGTTTGGATAATTCTGGTTCAGGAAATAGTAATTGGGAATTTCTATGGTTTGTATTCCGCCAACAGGGCAGGTTACCCCTATTATCAAACACCATTTTGCAAGTATACCCGTATCACCTGTCGATGTATCAGTAATAGATAATTTCCAGTAACGACCTAAAATACCGGGATTACTATTAAATGCAGTAAGCGGATTAGATGGTTTAAAAGAGCCCGTAAATGGAGCAGTTCCGGAACCAATAGTTGCAGAAGCCGAATCATTTAAAATTGTACCGATAAAATTATCACCTGAACCACCAACCCTGTCAATTATCTTAACCCCGATATTATTGCGCTTCAGATAAAAGCTTAAATCTGAATCCCATGAATGTAATACAGAATCAATTCTTACATTAACGTCAATTACTATACAATCATCCCCCAGAGTAGGAAAAGCATAAATTGAATCAACTGTTGTTGAAAAATCATTTATTGGTAAATTTAAACCTTCTCTGCAAAAAGTATTATACCATCCCCATGGCGGAGGCTGTGGAATTTGAATACATGCAATTCCTGTAGCCTGTGCTGTATAAGTACAAAGTACCGGACCCAATGTACCGGTAGCAGTATCCACTTTTCTTAACTCAGGACCAACTGCATAACACATTGCGTAAAAAGTATTATCCCTCGCATCAACAGTTCCATCCTGTCCAAAGTTCAGGTTCTGGCCAAGAGGCCCGACTAGTGTGAATACACCTGTTGTTTTGTTCACTTTGTATAAATTATCCGCAACAATATCTATTGCAAACAGGCTGTATTGTGCCCCTGGTCTTCCAAGCAGAGTAATTCCCCCGGCGCAAACTGCTGTAGCTGTTCCAATCGGGGTGCAAACACCTGTTGTCATATTTATAGTGAATATCTGCGACTGCGTCAAAGAAGAAGATAACCCGTAAACCGATGTCCCGTCCCAGCACATGCCTGTAAAGTTCGTTTGTGGTACACCCGTCATGTTAAATACAAGTGTATGTGTTCCTGTTACAGTATCAATTGACCATAACTGGAAAGGCGATGATTGGTTCCATGTATACACAATGCCATTTCTGTACATCAATCCGCCCGGGAATGTAATTGTGAACGGCGAGCCGATGTTGGTTATTGTGCAGCCTTCCATAAAAGACTTACCGAACTGAAAAGTCGGTGATGATGATATCTGTGTAAAAGCGCGCGTACCAATTGCCGCATCAAAAATACCTGAATGCGGAACCTGCACAATATTTTCTGCCGGTGCCGGACCCAATGAATGAGGTGTATCCTGTGATCTTAAATTGAAAGTTAAAGAAAGAAATGAGAGAAACAGAAAACAAATGATAAGAAAAAGTGTTTTCATTTTGTGCAGTATTATAGTG
>CAZQYL010000308.1:0-2046 GCA_964597425.1 uncultured Ignavibacteriales bacterium
GATGTAAGGACATATACCCGCGGTGAACCCGGAACACAGATGAAAATGAAGGTACTAAGAGGCGAAAAGGAAGTTGATTTTAACCTGACCCGCCAGGAAATACAACTTAAGAATGTAAGCTATAAAGGTACGATAGAAGACGGCATTGGTTACATTAAGCTTGACCGCTTCAGCCGTTATGCTGAAAATGAAATTGTTGATGCGATAACTGAAATTAAAGCAAAAGGTGATGTTAAAGGAGTAATTCTTGATTTAAGAGGCAACCCCGGCGGTTTGCTTGATGCTGCGATCGGTATTCTGAATAAATTCACAAATAAAGGAGACCTGCTGCTTACAACTAAAGGCAGGAAGCTTGATTCAGAGCGGAAATATTTCGCCACTGAAAATCCAATGCTTGGAAGTGATGTGCCGCTTGTTGTTTTAATAGATGAAGGCTCTGCTTCGGCTAGTGAAATAGTTGCAGGTGCAATACAGGATCTTGACCGCGGCGTGCTTGTTGGCACGAAGTCATTTGGCAAAGGGCTTGTACAGGTCTTCCAGCCTTTGAGCTTCGGCAATCAGTTAAAGATCACCAATCAGAAGTATTTCACCCCCAGCGGAAGGTGGATACAGGCTAAGAATTATTTCAAGGAAAACAAGTACGGGGTGTTCAAACCGAACCCGTATTTTAACCAGAAGGAATTTAAAACTCTTGGCGGCAGGATAGTATTTGCCGAAGGCGGCATAACACCTGACCAGGTTATTGATATAATTAAAGATAACGAACTGCTTGAAGCTTTGAATTATGAAGATATGTATTACAGGTTCGCGGTAAAATATACCGAAGAAAATCCGGATGGTAACAGCTTTGTTATGAGTGATGATATTATCAACAGGTTTCTGGAATTTATCAGCACAACCGATTTTGCTTTCAATACAAGCGCTGAGCTTGAACTGGCACAACTGAAAAAGAACGCTGATGAAAAGATGTATTCCGAAAAAGTGAAGAGTTATATTGGATTGCTTGAAGGCGAGCTTAAAGCAGAAAAGTTCAAGGATTTTGAGAGCTCCAGGCCTGTTATCAGGCAGAAGCTTGAACTGGAAATAATGAGGAAATACAATAAACCTGAAAAGATGATAGTTGAGCTCTCTGCTAAAGATGACCAGCAGCTTCAGGAAGCGTTGAGGATAATTAAAGATAGAGGTTTATATAACAGTATGCTTCAGCCTAAATAATATAATTGAGCTTAGAAACTGTATTAATACTTATTTCGATCGGCATTGCTGCCGGAATTCTTTCAGGGTTGTTTGGCGTAGGGGGCGGTATTATTATCGTCCCTTCACTGCTTGGTGTATATGCCTTTACTCATTTTGACTCGCCCTACATTGTGCACATCGCAATTGCAACCAGCCTTTTTACTATAATATTCACAAGTCTTTCATCGGCGCATAAGCATTTTGGTCACGGTAATGTTGAGTGGAAAGCAGCATTATATATCGGACTATCGAGTGCAATTACTGTATTTCTGTTTTCGAAAATTGCGATATTGCTTCCCGGTGAAATACTGAAGCAGGCATTTTCTGTTGTACTGATAATTGTAGCTTTAAAAATGCTGTTCGATAAAAAGGGAAAACAAGAGGACATTCCGGAAAAAAAGCCGGAAGTTTTCAAGCCATGGCTCTCACTTGGAATCGGAGCGTTAAGCGGAGCAATAGCGGCTTTTTCAGGTCTCGGCGGGGGAGTGTTTGTAATTCCCCTGATGCATTACCTTATGAAAGTGCCTTTTAAGAAAGCCGTAGGGACATCTTCCGCGGCGATCTTAATAACTGCTGTTGCCGGGGTTATAAGTTACTTCATCAATTCACCTGCAGGAGCGAACACTATTCCGTATTCATTTGGTATGGTAGATACGTTAAGCGCATTACCGATAATTGCTGCATCCATTCCGTTTGCAAGGGTTGGTGTATACATCAACAGGAAAACACACCATTACCTTTTGACGAAACTATTTGCTGTTTTCATCATTGTTGTTTCCCTCAAGCTTATCTTTTTCTGAGGCAAGCTTA
>CAZQYL010000308.1:2146-3337 GCA_964597425.1 uncultured Ignavibacteriales bacterium
CCATTCCCGTTAGTCTTCACAGAAAATTCCTCATAAGCATTGATAATATCTTTAACCAGCCTGTGGCGCACAACGTCTTTTTTCTCCAGGTAAACAAAGGCAACACCCTCAACATTTTTCAGAATGTTCTGTATCTGAACCAGTCCTGAAGTCTGTTTTGTCGGCAGATCTATCTGTGTAATATCACCTGTTATAATGCATTTGGAATTTATCCCGAGTCTTGTTAAGAACATCTTCATCTGCATAGATGTTGCGTTCTGGGCTTCATCCAGTATCAAAAATGCATTGTTAAGTGTTCTTCCGCGCATGTAAGCCAGAGGTATTATCTCAATTATATTGCGTTCGAAATATGTTTTCAGCTTATCCATGGGTACCATATCTTCAAGTGCATCAAACAGCGGCTTAAGGTATGGATTCACTTTTTCCGAAAGGTCACCCGGAAGAAAGCCCAGGCTTTCACCGGCTTCAACTGCTGGTCTTGAAAGAACTATCCGGTTTACCTTCTTCGCTTTCAGTGCAGCAAGGGCTATTGCAACGGCAAGGTATGTTTTACCTGTACCTGCGGGACCGATAGCAAACACAATTTCATTCTGTTTGGTTTTCCTGAATAGTTCAAGCTGTCCCATTGTTTTGGGCTTAATGAAGTCACTTTTTTCTACCAAAATAACATCATCAAGCTCTTCACGTTTTATTCCTGTGCGCCTTTCAAGCGCCTGGTCTTGAGAACCTGTAACAAGCTCAATTATCAGGTTAACATCTCCTTCGGTAATTTTGCCCTGTCTTTTCTGCAGCAGTTTCAGCTCTTTTACAATTGTTTCAAGCTGGGCAACTTCAGTCTCATCACCCTTTAGAAAAATGTTCTCACCCCGCAAAGTAATATTTGAGGCAAAACGCTCCCTCAAAAGATCGATGTTCTTCTCATTTATCCCGGCAAAATTGACCAGGTCAACATCTTCTAATACTATGTTCTTATCGGTAATAGGCAATTAAATACTTCCTTCATTTGATAAATTTAGAAAATTGTAAATCTGTTATTCAGGTTCCGTATAATAAACAAGCCCTTGAACCGAAGTCCAAGGGCCTGAGAAATACTTTGCTTAAAATACAGTAAGACAAAGTCAGATCAAATAAGCGTCAATTATTTCTTAACGTCTTTCTTTTCATCTTTCTTTACGTCTTTTTTCTCATCTT
>CAZQYL010000309.1:0-3333 GCA_964597425.1 uncultured Ignavibacteriales bacterium
CAAGCCTTGAAAAAGGGAATATGAAACATACATTTGAAGCAACCGGGTACGGTACAGTTAAAATATTCGACAGGGTTGCAAGAACCTACCGTTTGTTTACAAGGTACGGAATCGGCGGTTCATTCAGGTATGTTAATAAATATACCTTCGGCGGCAAAGTAAAATCCAAACAACGGTCAAATGAATTCACTATTGGTACTGACCTCTTTTACCAGGATGGACCTATAAGAGAATTCAACAACACCGGCGGTCAAAAAGGAGATGACCTGATTGGCGTTTCAAATGAAGTTATAAGTAACGTCGGGGCATACGCATTGAACCAGATAGATATAATACCCCAAAGACTTTCATTTCTTGTAAGCGGAAGATATGACAGGGTGATTTATGATTTCAAAGATGAACTTGCAGGATTCAGAGATACCAGCAGGATATTTGCGGAATTCACACCCAAAGCTGCATTAAACTTCAAGATAACTCCGCATGTTGCATTTTATACATCGTTCGGGTTAGGGTTTGATTCACCCGCAGGAAATGAACTGGATAATTACATTTTTACCTCAGATAACGGGACACATACTATCAACCCTGATCTGAAGCCTCAAAAATCAACCAGTTTTGAAGCAGGAATAAAAGGTGAAATACTGAGCCTGAAAAAGAAGTATTTCATGAATACTTTCTTTGAAGTAGCTTTCTATAACACAAAGATAGAAGATGTTATTGTACCATTTGTTGTAGACGGAGATGTTTATTTCAGGAACGCGGCTGTATCAAAAAGGACCGGCATCGAGATCGGAGCAAATTCTGAAGTTGTGAAAGGCTTAACATTAAAAGGCGCCTTTACATACCAGGATTTTAAATACGATAAATACGAAGCAGGAACAATCGATTCAGCAGGCGCTTTGACCAATGTAGATTACAGCGGTAACCTTGAACCTTCCAACCCGAAGATGTTTGTTTCAGGGGAAATTATGTACCAGCATACAATAGCAAAAAAATATACTGTGTATGTTAAGTCCACATTTCAGCATATTGGCGAAATGTTTGTAAACGATGCGAATACAGATAGCCTGAAGACTGCGTCATACTCACTGGTGAACGCGCAGGTAGGCGTTGACCTGAACTTTGATAAGTTCAGGCTGGTTGCTTATGGCGGTTTAAATAACATCGCAGACCAGAAGTACGTAGCATTTATCAATATAAATTCAGATGCAAATAAAGATTATTATGAGTCAGGGCCCAAGAGGAACTTCTTTGGCGGGCTGACACTGGCCTATATGTTCAGATAATAATCAAATACAAATCATAACGGAGGCAGGGTTACCTGTGGAAAAAATTTCTTTCACGGGAATATTCAATACCCTGCCTTTTTTATTAAATACCAATTGAGTCAATGGACAGGGAAACAGACAAAAGAAAGAAACAAGCATCGTTAATTCGTATTTTCAGGAAGATCCACCGGACAACAGGTGCAATACTTTTTATTTTCTTTTTTTTGACTGCAATAACTGGATTGACACTCGGCTGGAAGAAGAACAGCGGCGGGTACATCTTACCTGAATCATATAAAGGCAGTTCAACAGACCTGAAGAACTGGATAAGTTTTGACAGCCTGCATACAATCGCGTGCAAAATTGCTAAAGATTCAATTTCTTCAACGCTTTCAATGGAGCTTGAACGAATTGACTCCAGACCCGATAAAGGAATGGTCAAATTCGTTTTTCTGGAAGGATACTGGGGAATTCAGCTTGATGGAGCTACAGGCAAATTGCTGCACATAGAAAGAAGAAGGTCAGATTTCATTGAAAACATTCATGACGGTTCTATTTTAGATCATTTGCTTGGAACAAAAAACGAAATATTGAAGCTTATATATACAACTGTTATGGGCCTATCTTTGTTGTTGTTTACAATTACCGGTTTCTGGTTGTGGCTTGGACCCAAACAGATGAAAAGAAAAATCGCTCTTTAACCGGGGTGAATCTTGCGATACTCAATAGACTTTTTATAAATTTCATTAATGGTTAAATTTAATATGATAACAGTAGCCGGAACTAAAAAATTTAATTCTAATAGGATGAACACTGCAAATACAATTTTAATGTTTATTTTAAGTTTCCTGCTGATAGATGCACAGGCTAACGCACAATGGGCAAACTTCAGGATATTCCCCTCTTCAGTCAATCAAATTGAACCGACTATAACCAGGCATCAAACCAACCAGCAAGTACTTTTTGCCAGCTCGTATACAATAAACCTCAATTCCAGAAGTGAAGGAACTTATTTTTCGACTGACGGAGGAGTTACATGGACAGGTTCTGATTTTTGCACAGGCGCCCCGGCACAAAACCACGGAGGTGACCCGGGCACTATTATAGATAAAGACGGTGTATTCATACTTACTCACTTAGGGAATATCCAAACAGGAATGTTTTCAAACACTACTACAAATTACGGAGTTAACTGGACATCCAGTGTATCAATTCAATCAAACGTTGATGTTGATAAGGGTTCACCCGGGACTGACGATGCTCCCGCAAGTACGTTTTACGGCAGAAGTTATCTTGCATGGACATATTTTGTTCCACCGTACAGAATTGTAATGGCTTATACCACAAACAATGCTTCAAGCTGGTCTTCAATTATCAATGTTAATAACGGCTTTGGCGGCAACAGGTCTTACGGTCCTGCGATCTGCGTTAATTCCGCAGGTACACTGTTTATAACATGGGCTTCTTCAAGCCCTAATTCACCCTATACCGAAGATTACATCGGTGTATCACGCTCAACAAATGGGGGCGTTAATTATACTATAAATGAAAATGCGATCGATATAAACGGCATAAGAACTTCACAGCTTACACCATGGACAATAAGGGCAAACAGTTTCCCGGTGATAGATATTGATAAAACCGGCGGCAGCAGAAATGGATGGATATATATTGCTACAACAAGCAAAAATCTTGCTCCTGCAGGCAATGACCCGGATATAATCCTGTTCAGATCAACTGATAACGGAAATTCATGGAGCTCAGGCGTAAGGGTAAACCAGGATCCTATGAACAACGGGCGAAACCAGTTCTTTCCTTCAGTCAGAGTTGATGAGAATGGCGGCGTAAACATAATTTATTATGATAACAGGAATTCAGTTGATTCTGTTGACGTGTACCTTTCAAGATCAGAAAATGGCGGTACTTCATGGAGCGATTACAGGGTAACAACACAGAGATTCAAACCCAGAGCAGTATCAGGTGCCGGCGGCGGCAATATGGGTGATAATCTCGGGCTCACTTCAGGTAACGGTAAATTGTACCCTGTCTGGATGAGCAACCAGCC
>CAZQYL010000310.1:0-3330 GCA_964597425.1 uncultured Ignavibacteriales bacterium
ATTTTATAGTTCTCTAAAAAACTATTTCAATTTACCTAATGCTTTTCTTAAGCTTTCAATTACTTTGCTTACTTCTTCTAACCTGCATGTACCAACCGATAAGCGGTACCATGAGGAGTTTTCATCATCACCAAAAGCTGAAAAAGGAACAATAGCAACGCGTGCTTCTTCAAGCAGGTATTTGGTAATATCCTTTGTAGTAGCAAGTACAGTGCCGTCTTCTTTTTTCTTTCCGTGAAGAGCAAACTGAACAGTCAGATAAATTGCAGCCTGCGGTGCAATTGCATCAACCTTAAAGCCTTCATTCTTTAATGCCACAAAGCCATCATAAAAACCATCAAGCCTGTCGTGTACTTCTTTTTTAAATCTGGTAAGATAGTTATCAACATCTTCTTTTCTTGCGAGATACTTTGCTGTTGCCACCTGCTCAGCTTTTGGTGCCCATGCGCCAAGATGAGAGAGTATTGATTTCATCTTGCCGATCACTCTTGCGGGTCCGACTGACCAGCCTACTCTGACGCCAGTTGCAGCAAACGCTTTTGATAGTCCATCAATGAAAATTGTGTAATTTTTCATTTCGGGAATCAATGATACAGGATTGTAGTGTTCAGTATCGCCATAAGTTAAAACCCAGTATATCTGGTCATACATTAAGTACAGCGGTTTTTCATCCGCGCTGCGTGAATGGTTCTCTTCAATTATCAGTTCGCAAATTTCTTCAAGATCTTTCCTTGAAAACGTCGTACCTGTCGGATTTAGCGGTGAGCACAATGCAACAAGTGCAGCACCCTTTAAATGAGGCTTCAGGTCAGCGGCGGTTGGCATAAAGTGATTTTCAGGCGTAGCCATAATCTCAATTTTCTTCGCATGAGATAGATGCGTGTAATGATTATTATTCCATGAAGGCACCGGGAAAATAACAGTATCACCAGGCTGAACCAGCGTCTGGTATGTTGCGTATATAAGCGGTCTTGCGCCCGCTGACATTAATACTTCGGTTGCGGGGTTGTAATCAACGCCTTCTTTTTCTTTTAAGAAATTCGATACTGCTTTGCGTGTTTCAAGCATTCCGTCCGCAGGGGGATAGTTTGTTTCGTGGTTTGTATATGCTTTGATGATCTCTTCTTCAAGCTCTGCGGGTATGGGAAAAACTTTCGGGTCAAAATCACCTATGGTTAAATTATATATCTTTTCGCCCTGCTTGATCTTCTCATTTATCTCACCGGCAAGTTTAATTATTTCTGATGCAATTAAAGTCTCAGCCATCTTCGAGACTTTAAGAGTCTTTTCTTTTACTTCCATTATATCTGTAGGCATAGGATTTTTAATAGGTTAATTATATACAAACTTAACTAATAAAAACTTTATAGAAAATCCGAAAAGCCGGCAATTATTTATACACAAAATAGAATCGGTAATATCAGACTGCCGGAGTCTGATTAACCGGACCAAATCATATTTTTAGATGTAAGCTATTACTTCAATTTCAACAAGTGCGTCTTTTGGTAATCTGGCAACTTCAACTGTTGAGCGCGCAGGTTTTGATTCGCCAAAATACTCGGCGTAAACTTCATTCATTGCCGCAAAATCATCCATGTCTTTGATAAATACAGTAGTCTTTATCACTTTTCTAAGATCACTTTTTGCCTCTTTTAATAAAGCGCTCAGATTTTCCATAACCTGCCTGGTCTGCTCCTTTATACCGCCGGAAATAAAATTCCCAGTTGCTGGGTCTATTGCAACTTGTCCGGATGTATATAATATCTGCTGCTGGCTATCCCAGCTTACATAAATTCCCTGTGAATATGGACCGATTGGCTCGGGTGCTTTATTACTATATAAGATCTCTTTTTTCATGTGAAGTTCTGTTTGATTTGAAATGAATATACAAAATAAACCAATAAATAATTCAAAATCAAGCAGTGACAAAAATTCACACTTTACAGAAAATATTACAGAAAAGTGTAAAAAATGCCAATATTTGCGTACATTTTGTCAAAATGAAAAAGCAGCAATTCCGCAAAATTTTCATTTAAACAGCAAAAAAGTTTGGCACGTCTATTGTATATGTAATGTATGTTCACAACAAAAATAATAAACAAAATATAAAAATAAGGAGATTTTAAAAAATGACATTCATCAAAATGAGACCTGCAGCAGAAGCTTCTTTAACAGTAGATAAGAATTTGAAAAAGTTCTTTGAGAATTTTAATCCGCCGAATTTTGGCGAATGGGGAATTAAATCTTTTGGGAATAATTCGTTTTCTCCCAGGGTTGATGTTACTGAGGATAATGAGAATTTATATGTTCATGCAGAGGTACCCGGTGTTGATAAGAATGATATTAAGATCAACCTGGTAGGCGATGTTTTGACTATCAGCGGCGAAAAAAAATCAGAAGAAAAAGATGAAAAGAAGAATTACTACAGAACAGAAATAAATTACGGTTCATTTACAAGAAGCTTTACGCTTCCTTCTGAAGTAGTTATTGATAAGATCTCGGCTGAATACAAAGAAGGCGTTTTGAATATCACTCTGCCAAAAACAGAAGAAGCAAAGATCGTTGAAAAACAGATCGAAATAAAATAAGTTGTGAGATTAAATAAGTTTCAAAAGATTGTATCATAGTTAGTTATTATTTGGTTAATTGATGTAAATAAGGCAGAAACTTGCTTTAGTATTATCAGGCGCCGGAGTTGATGGTCCTCCGGCGCTGATTTTATGAAAGAGTTTTATTATTAAGGAAAATTCATTGAAAAATACTTTAAGTACAGTTCTTAAAAATCAGGGGTATCACAAAATTTCCCTCAGAAATAACGGGGCTGGTCACTTCAAGTTAAATATTAAAGTTAACGGTAAAGCCGGAAATTTTATACTGGATACGGGGGCTTCTCACACAGTTATTGATGAAGCTGCATCCGGGAAGTTTTTACTGAAATTCAGCAATAGAGCGTCAAAAGATGCCGGAGGACTCGGGAATTCAGCTTTGAAAACCAGGAAGAGCACCGGCAATATGATTGACCTGAAAGGATTTCAGATCAAAAAGGCCGTTCTGATAGCAATTGATCTTTCTCATGTAAATAACACACTGAAAAAAAACGGCTCTGCAATAATTGATGGTGTAATCGGCTCTGATATACTTAAGAAACACAAAGCCCTGATCGATTACTCTGAAAAAGCTTTGTATCTCAAGTAGGCACATGTTCAGAAAAGATTATATAATGAGGATGATCGAAGACTTTATAAAAGCTATGGCTAAGATCATAATGATGCGCGAAATGAAAAGCTACAGTGATGCAAGAGTTGAGCTTGATGGTTTAAGTAAACTTGT
>CAZQYL010000311.1:0-3327 GCA_964597425.1 uncultured Ignavibacteriales bacterium
TTATCATATCGCCGCGTTTTAATACATCTTCAACCTTGGCAACACGCTTTTTATCAATTTGTGAAATATGCAGCAGGCCTTCTTTGCCCGGCAGTATTTCTACAAACGCGCCGAAATCGGTTGTCTTTACAACTTTACCGTTGTATGTTCTTCCTTTTTCGGGCACTTCGGTTATCTTAGCTATCATCGATTGCGCGATGCTTGCTGATTCACCTGAAAGTGCTGCAATTACCACTGTTCCATCATCATCAATATTAATTTCCGCGCCGGACATTTCAATTATATGCCTGATATTTTTTCCGCCCGGTCCGATAACTGCGCCTATCATATCAACAGGCACTGTCATTGTATAAAGATGCGGAGCGTAATCAGATATATTAGCCCTTGGCTCTGAAATTGCTTCGTTCATAATTCCTAAAATATGCATTCTGCCAACTTTAGCCTGCGCCAAAGCGGTTTCCATAACTTCAAATGATACACCTTTAATTTTAATATCCATCTGCAGGCCTGTAATACCTTCAGTTGTTCCGCAAACCTTAAAGTCCATATCACCAAGAAAATCTTCGTTTCCTAAGATATCGCTCAGTACAGCAACTCTATCGCCTTCTTTTATAAGACCCATTGCAATACCTGCTACGGGGCGTTTTATCTGAACGCCGCCATCCATCATAGCAAGTGTGCCTGCGCAAACCGTAGCCATTGATGATGAACCGTTTGATTCAAGTATATCAGATACTATTCTGATTGTGTACGGAAAATCAGCTTCTTCAGGAAGCATTCCTTCGAGTGATCTCTCGGCTAAATGTCCGTGACCTATCTCGCGTCTTCCTGTGCCGCCATATCTTCCGGTTTCGCCGGTTGAAAACGGCGGGAAGTTATAATGAAGCATGAAACGCTTCTTATCTTCCGGCATTAAACCGTCAATTATCTGCTGGTCTGATTTTGTGCCAAGGGTCATGGAGGTTAAGCTCTGCGTTTCACCGCGTGTGAATAAAGCTGAACCGTGATTCCTGGGTAAATATCCGACCTCACATGTAATAGGCCTTATATCGGTGGTCTTTCTTCCGTCAAGCCTTCTGCCTTCGGTAAGTATCATTTCTCTCATATCGTAATACTGGATATCATCAAAATGTTTGGCGATCACTTTTTCCTGATCAGGATATTTTTCCTTTAAGCTTTCGGTAATTGATTCATAAAGCTCTTTGTATTTCTGGCTTCTTTCATCCTTGGTTACATCGCTTCTGTGAATTTCACTGATAGTTTTAGCAGCAAGTTCTTTTACAGCGTTCTTAAGCTCCTGGTCATATTCAACAGCTTTAACTTCGCGGTTTGTAACATTGCGTTCAGCGGCAAACTCTGTTTGCATAGCGCATATTTTCTTAATGTTTTCATGGGCAAATTTAATTGCGCCAAGAATATCCGCTTCGCTTAATTCCTTTGCATCGCCTTCAACCATTACAATTGAATCAGCCGTTCCGCCGATTATCATATCCATATCGCTCTCTTTAAGCTGTGTGTGGGTAGGATTAACGATATACTCACCGTTAATTCTGCCGACTCTAACTTCGCCCATCGGACCTTCGAAAGGAAGGTTCGATACCATCAGCGCAGCTGATGCGCCTACGGCTGCGATCACATCCGCGTCGTTTTCCTGGTCGCTTGAATACACTGTACATATAACCTGTACTTCGCACATAAAATCCTCAGGGAAAAGCGGGCGCAGGGGTCTGTCGATCAATCTGCATGTCAAAATTTCTTTTTCGCTGGGTCTTGCTTCGCGTTTAAAAAAGCCGCCCGGAATTTTTCCGACAGCCGCTGTTTTTTCGCGGAACTCGATCTGCAATGGAAAATAATCCATTCCTTCTTTAGGCTCATCGGCGCCAACAACCGTGCAAAGCACAACTGTATCGCCGTATCTAGCCAGTACGGAACCGCTTGCCTGTTTGGCCAGCTTTCCGGTTTCAAGTCTCAGCGTTCTTCCGCCAAGATCCATTTCTTTTACTGTTACCATGTTTATTTTTTTATCTCCTTAAATTAATTAAGGGCTGTTATTTGTACAAGGAGTTACTCTGTGTTAACACAATATATTTATCATGTCTAAAGCAGGATGGCGAAATACAGGCCGCGAACAATCTATTCACGAACTTTATTTCGTCGCCCTGTTTAACAGAATAACCTCTTTTGTTTATAACAGCCCCGGTGAAATTATTTTCTTATGTTTAATTCTTTAATTATTGCCCTGTACCTGCTTATATCCTTATTTTCAAGATATTTTAACAGTCTTCTTCTTTTACCAACCATTTTTAAAAGACCCAGTCTTGAGTGGTTATCTTTTTTCTTTGTGTTAAAATGGCTTTCGGTAAGCGTGTTTATCCTGGTTGTTAAAATTGCGATCTGAACTTCTGTTTTACCTGAATCCTTCGCATTTGCTCCGTACTTGGATACGATATCCTGTTTTGCTTCTTTGGTTAACATCTTGTTTGCTGTCTCCTTAAATTATTATTTATTGTTTTATTATATTTTTTCTTAATTTATTTATATACTTCAGTGAATCTTCTTTATCCTTATCGATCTGCGCTATTAATTCTTCTTTGCTTGAAAACTTCATATCATCTCTTAATCTTGTCAAAAAGCTGATAGTTATATTCTCCCCGTAAACGCTCTTGTCAAAATCAAATATATGTACTTCAAGCGCGCGCTTAATACCCTCGCTTAACGTGGGGCGATACCCGTGATACATCATTCCATAATATTCAGAGTTATTATGAATTACCCGCACGCAGTAAATACCTTCTTTAGGCATTACTTTGTTTTCTTTAACAGGTTTCAGGTTAACAGTGGGGTAACCGATTGTTCTGCCAACTTTATCTCCTTCAACAACAATGCCGTCAAAACCGTATTCATACCCAAGAAGTTTATTGGCTTCTTCAATATTGCCTTCGGCAAGCGCATGCCTTATACGGGTGGAGCTTATTGGTTTACCATCAATATCAATTTCTTCAACACGGTGGATCTCAAATCCAAATTCATTTCCAAGCGCTTTGAGTGTTTCAAAACTGCCTTCACGGTTTCTGCCGAAAAGATGATCGTAACCGATAACAAGATCACTTAAACCAATACCGCCTGCTATATACTTTTCATAAAATTCCCGCGCTTCGGTTTTAGAAAACTCTTCAGTGAATTTTATCACAAGAACATTCTCAACGCCTGCGGCTTCAAAAAGTCTGAGCTTTTCATCAATTGCAGTCAGCAGCTTAATATCCGGAGTCATGTTTTTTAAGACTTCCTGCGGGTGAGGCTCAAATGTTACTATAAAAGAACGAAGTC
>CAZQYL010000312.1:0-3321 GCA_964597425.1 uncultured Ignavibacteriales bacterium
ATTGGGAATGGATTGAACGCGGGGGAAGTTATGCTGCAATTTTAGGTTTATGGTTTGTATTAAGCAGAATCAAGGCACAAAATTCACAGGCCTTAAATCCAGGGAAATCATCGGTAATGTAGAAGAACATATAAACAAAACACCCCGATAGTTATTATCGGGGTGTCAAATTAAACACAATTTAAACTATTTTATTGAATCTTTTTCAATTTTACCCTGCTGTAAATATCCGCACCAATTCTCTCACCCATTATGACTCCATTCTCGCAGGCATTTCGATAATGAATTCCACCGTAGATCCTTGAATTGGAGCATTCTACTGCTGCATCTCTAAAATTATTAAAATTCCTGGGTGCCATTCCAATTCTCAAGTGAGTTGTATCTGTAAATGCAACTTCACCAAATACTTTAGTTAACAAGTATGCTGCAGTGCCCGAGCCTGTTGAATGTCCGGAGGGATAATCAGGAAATGGAGGAGTCGGAACAAGCGGAGTCCATCCCGGCTGCATAAATCTGCGTATGAATGATTGAGGTCTAAGATAATTATTAAAATACTTGGCATACCAGCACGAAATAAATGCATCACCTATCCCGATACCCAGAAAAGCCAAGCCTTCTGCTGCTTTATCTAATTTAACATTATCTCTTGCAATTATCTGGTACAGTATTGCAACCCAATGCCCGGGAGGCTGAAGCGTCAATTGTTTATCCCTCCAGAATAATGCAATATCTTTTTGTTCCTGCGTTGGATTTTCACGTATGTTTTTGATCTCCAATTGATCGTTGTAAAACGGAGAACCAACTGTTGAATCAAATGAATATGAAGGAGGTAAATAGTTGTATGAAGCACTTTGGACTGCAAAGGTTCTCAAAGTCCCCCAATACGGCTCAACTGCAGTATCACCGGGATTAATAGGCTCCCAGTTTGATGGGTCTTCAAAAATTGTAGGTGGATCGTATGGCATACCTTTTATTCTGTAGAATCCATCATCATTTGCCCAGTCCAGGATTCTGTTTGCAATTGATTCACCAAACAGAATAGACCTGTTTATAACCATTGAATCCTTCAATGCATATCTTTCCTCTTTCTGTTTGGCTGCCATATTGTTGATCATGTTATTGGCAGGTGTATACAGATACCTAAAAAGTCCCCTGAACATAATTGGCATAGCACCAGTCAAAACTGACGGCCAGTCATATTCATATCCGGGATAAGTAACCGGCATTGCCGGCATATCCTTAAGCTGTCCGCTCAATGATCTGTTCAATGGCATCCCGGGTACCAAACATTCATACATTGTTATACACAGATACGAATAAACTCTTGCAGCCTGTGGCGGATTATCCCTGCTTTCATCTGCCACAATTTTGCCGGAGAGCCACATCCAGTCAATTGCAAATTTCGAATCATATGTTGAAGCCAAGGGTGAGATTGATCCTGTTGTGTTAGTCACAACATCACTGCTATCACTGCAACTGTAAAAAATTGCTGAAACAAAAAACACAGCTGCCAGAAGTTTAAATGTCTTATTCATTAATTTAAAAAATTATTTAACTAAAATCATTTTTTTTGTTTCCGAAAAATCATTCGCGCTCATTGTATAATAATAAATGCCGCTGGAGAGATTTGAAGTAATGGTTCCGTCAAGATTTAAACTGTAATATCCAGCTCTTGTAAAGCCTGAAAAAAGAGTTGTTATCTCATTCCCTAATATATCATACATTTTCAGTTTCACTTCTGAATTTACCGGCACAGAGAAACCAATTACAGTTGATGGATTAAAGGGATTAGGGTAATTTTGCTCTAGTTTGTACTTTGAAGGGATCTCGTTGTTATTGTTGTTTATACCTATAACACCTGATTCTACAATCGTTATAGTTTGATTAGTGTTTACGTTTGTTACTGAATTTCTGATACCGCTTGGAAACATAACAGCAATTGAGTCTATAACATTCACGGCACCCACTCCTATAGTCTGCACAAGACTGTTCTGAGAGCAATAACTCTGGCCGCAGTGTACAGTTCTTACGAACCTGGTACCACCCCTGTACACATAGATCAATGACCCTATCGCTTCTCTGTTACTATATGTACCCTGAAGTTTGATTTTGATCCACTTATTAGAACCTCCGCTGCTCTTCCATAATAAACACGGTTCATTATCGTTCATTACAGCCATATCTACATACCCGTTATTATCAATATCACCTATCGCATTTCCATAACTGGAATAGAAATTGTTATCTATACCTGAACCAATTACCCTGGTAAATGTCCCGTTATTATTATTTTTAAACAGAACGTTTTCTCTGTATGGATTTCCTCCTGAGGCAGTAATGAAAAGATCAAGATCTCCATCGTTGTCGTAATCCATAAAATTATTCCCCCAGCATATCTTGTTCACACTCATTCCAAGTGCAGCGGCTACATCCGTAAATGTCCCATTACCGTTATTTTTAAGGAAAGCATTTCCTTCTTCGCCATTAGATATGTAAATATCAAAATCGTTATCATTATCATAATCTGCAACAGATAGTCCCATTGCATCCATCGTCAGATTTGTTCCTGTTTGAACACTTACGTCAGAAAACGTACCATTACCGTTGTTTTTCAGCATGTTATTGCCAACTCGCCTGTCATTGGCTATGTAGATATCTTCCCAACCGTCATTGTTATAATCTATTGTTGAAATTGCAAGGATTTTATTGCCCATATTACCGCAACCTGCCTGGTCAGTTATATCCTGAAAATTACCGTTCCCGACGTTCTTATAGAGCCTGTTATTATAATTGATGTTGTTTCCAAACCCGCTGTAAACACCGGAGTAAAGATCCAGTAGTCCGTCCTTATTGAAGTCAAACATCATAACAGCAGTGGTTCGGATGGAATCATTCAGTAATAATCCGCAAATTCCGGTAACATCTTCAAAGGCAGTTCCATTGTTGCGATACAATTTGTTCTGCCCTGAAAGATTGGCAATATAAAAATCTCTATCTCCATCATTATCGTAGTCTACACATATTACCGTCTTGGATTCTTCAGTGTCAAGAAATCCTAAATTCAATGCTTCATCTGTGAATTGACCATTATTATTCCTGTATACTTTTATTCTCTCGCCAAATGAGCTTGGAAAAATAACATCATCTAAACCATCTTTATTATAGTCACAGATAGTTGCACCTGCACCGTTGAAACCACCATTGTAATTAAAATTTATTCCGGAAGAAATTGCTACATTCGTAAAGGTTTGAGAAAATATGTTACCGCTTAAAAAAACTAATAAAATGCCAAAAAGTAATTGTATTACTTTCATGTCTGCT
>CAZQYL010000313.1:0-3288 GCA_964597425.1 uncultured Ignavibacteriales bacterium
AAAAAATAATTCAATTCAGAATTAATAATTTTGTCCTCAAAATAGTTCACCGGGCGCTGGGTAAAGTCGTTCCAGTTCAGCTCTCCCCTTTCGTAAAGCTTCACTTCGCCGTAAATATCAGTGCCAAAGTGCCTGCTGAACCTTACAATCAGCGAATCCTTCAGATTCAGCTGCCTGAATGAGTAACTCTTTACGCTGGAGATAATATCCTGGAAATCGTAAACCGTATAATTAGCAAGCACACTGAATGTACCCACATTGCGGAAATTATCCGAAGGTTCAAAAAAGCTCTTGCTAGTAAAGCGTATTACACGATTCCAGTTATTGTTAGAACTTTTCTGTGCTAATATATATACAGTGTGGTACAGGTTCACATCAAATGATGTAACCAGTATCAGGTTCCGTAAATTATTGAAACGGTGCGCAACATAAACAAGATAACCAAGCTCATCCCTGTCATCATAATTCAGATCGCTCTGCGTATCGTACTTTAAAATAGATGCGCTGCCGCTGAACTCAACCCTGTTCATTAAATTGATATTGTAATATACATTACCGTTCAATTTAAAAATTGATGAATGATTATTTTTTGTGGCTTCATTATTTTCAATTATGTTCACAAAATTATTGTTTATCCTGCCCGGGTTCATAAGGAAATGTTTTTCATCACGCTCCCTGTAATAAGCCTTTATCTGGTAATCAAGTTTCTTAAACTGAAAGTTCAGTGCAATATCGCCGGCAAAGCTCAGTTCCTGTATATCAGTATCATAAATGCTTGGCTGAGTATTTGTAGTAACGGGGATATATGTATTTTCTTTGGTTATCCTGCGGTAATCAGGATTAAGATTGAATACTACCGCAACATTATTAGATATGGTATAATCAAACCTGTTGTAAAATTTAAAAATATTCTCTATGCGTTTTTCTATGTTGTTCTTTATTCCGTACTGCCCGGCTGATAAATTATCAGCAGGAAAGTAAAAATCTTTCCTCACCCTCGAAAATGTACCGTCAAATTCATTCCGGGCAAGGTTATCCTCAAACGGTTTTTCAAAATAAATCCGGCTGTAAATCAGACTTTTTTTCCTGGGGTCAAGTGTTTCATATCCAAGCCGCAGCTGGCCGTCAACAAGGAAATCGGAGAGATTCAGGTTATAGATGCTGAGATCACCCGAAAAACTGGGCCCCTTATTAAGCTCATCATACTGGCTTTCGACTTTGTAGCCCGCATTCAAGGTGGAGTATATCTGCGAACCGTTCACGACATTATCATAAAGTGCGCTCATATAACCCATATTTGATGATGAACCCTTAAGCTGGAATGTCCTGTCATCACTGAAAAACTGCCCGAAATAGTTGGCTGAGATATTAAGTGAATTGCTTACGGCGTACCCGCCGGTAATTTTTACATTATCAAAATCACGGTAAAGGTTTTCATTCAGCTTGGTTACCGATGATGAATAATAATTCTTAACGAAAACATTGAACCGCCTATGTTTTTTGTAAAAATTGAACCTTGATATCAGCGCTGCTGTATTTTTGTTGTTATCAAAATATGTAAGGAGGAAGTTGCGTGTAATGTTTGAATCAATAAATGTCTGCACGTCGGTAAAATCACTTTGCGCCAGTACACCGTACGGGATAAGTATCAGGAGGGCAGCCCATTTATAATATTTTGCTATCAATTAGCCGGTTGATACGTTTTAAGTTGATGATAAATTCTTGTACAGCCCCGAAAGTTTATCGTTAATATCAGCAGGTACACTGTGCCTGCTCATCAGGTCCTCAAGCTCACGCGGGTTATCGGGATTCACTTTCCCGTCAAATCCTATTTTTCCTTTGTTAATTATAATTACCCGGCTGCATAGCTTTTCGGCGCTATCAACCAGGTGTGTTGAATAAAAGAAAGTCTTTCCCTGTGATGTAAGATCCTTCACCAGGTTTCTTATCACAAGTGTTGTATTATAGTCAATGCCGCTCAGCGGCTCATCCCAAATTATTACCTCCGGGTTATGGATGAGGGATGATATTATCAGCACCTTCTGGCGCATGCCTTTGGAAAAGGTATGCATCGGAGTGTTAACTTCGTCTTTAAGGTCAAACAATTCCATAAAACCATATATACGCTGAACGTAAACATCTTTCGGCAGGTCATACATCCTGCAAACGAACTCGAGGAAATCGAATGGCGAGAGTGAAAGGAAAAGCGCGCCGGTTTCCGGCACATAGCCGATCATCTTCTTTACAGTTACCGGGTCATCTTTCACGCTGAAACCGTTGATGATAACATTCCCCGAAGTAGCCTCCAGCATTCCGCACATAATACGGATGGTCGTGCTTTTTCCAGCACCGTTTGAGCCCAGGTAACCGCACACTTCACCGGGCTCAATATGAAAAGAGATCCCGTCAATGGCTTTTACATCACCTGAATATACTTTTATTAGATTTTCAGCAACTATCATTTACTGTAACCGGATTTTGATTTATTTTCCTGCTGTGAACTTAAAATTCTTCTGTAATTAACTCTTGAAACAAAGGGACTCTCACTATCAATAAACCTGTACAATACGTCAGCATTTTTGGTAATGCCAATTCTTTTCGTCTTAGCTATTTTATGCTTTTTGGCGTCGTCCGGCTCTGCAATATACATCTCATTTCCCAGCAGTGATGCCCCGTTCAGCTCGCCTGTTATTTCCATTGCCTTAGTTAGTTTACCCGGACCCGAACAAAGCTCATAAATGTTATCAGTACCGCGATTCTTCTTCATTGCTTCAATTCCTTTTACAGGCTCTATTGCGCGTATCAATACCGCATGCGCAACACCGGGTTTACCAATTACTGCATTCACGCAGTAATGATTGCCGTAGGTAAAATAAACATAAGCAGTGCCGCCCCGGCCGAACATGTGTTCATTGCGCTTTGTTTTGCCGTTAAATGAATGTGACGCCGCATCTTTATCACCCAGGTATGCTTCTGTTTCAACTATAATACCTGAATATATCTTCCTGCCTTTTTTTCTTACCAGTACCTTGCCAATCAATTCCTTCGCAGCCTTCAGGCATGACTGTAAATAAAAACCTTCTTTTAACTTATTTACTTTCAAGAATCAATTAGCAATTAACAATGAGCAATTAAGAAAACTTGTAATTTGAAATCTGCAAACTGTAATCTGTAATCTGTAATCTGCAATCTGTAATCGCTTCAATCAAAAAGTCCATTCTCGATCTTCCCCTTAGCCTTCTTTTTCGTTATCCCCAGATGCTCATATGCCAGATCAGTCGCTTCCCT